>CAZGAU010000098.1:2200-20105 GCA_964523725.1 uncultured Saprospiraceae bacterium | reverse complement strand
CGAAAACGAGCAAGGCGTGGTGTATGGAAACAGGCAGGCGGTGTATAAGCTTTGAGCAACTGCGTAATAAAAATTTTAAAATTAATGAGGCTCACCTACTGAAGGCATTGGCCCAAGCTCAAAAAAGCTTAGGAACTGGGCATGGCGGAGATTCTGACCGAGGAGGAGTTTTTGAAAATAGTGGGAGAGAGGTAGGCATGATAAGTGAAAATGAACTAAAGATTGGTTACTCAGTTTCTTCTTTAGCCTTTTTTCTGTCACTATATAATTTTCCAATTACAAACACAGAAACAAGACCAATAATTGTCGTTGTAAATAAAATTCCAGCTACTGTACTATGTCCAAGTATTGTTAAAACAAATCCTAATATTAAACCAAAGATACCTATGCCTAATCCAAAATATTGACCTCTTTCGGTTTGTTTCATCTGAGAAGTTATCACTAATTTTTCAATTTCCTGGCGATGCTTAGATTGATTTTCCGCCATTCGAAGTATTCGCTCTGCACTACCATTTAAGACTTCTTCATAACCTTTCAAAAGCTCTGGAGGGGGAATTGGGCCGCTGAAAGAAGTTTTCGTCATTATCATAGAAAATTGCTTCATTATTATATGAGCAGCTTTCTCACGTTCTTCTTCAGGAAGATTGATAAGGATTGGTTTTAATCTGTCTGGAAGAACATCAAATATATTTGGAAGTTCTTCTTTTTCTTTTACTTCATTCTTCTTTTCAGACTCCTTACTTTCCATTCTAATCGAAATTTAAGGCAAGTTGTGTAGACTTTGCTTCGTTGTAATCATTTTCGAATTCTCGCAAGGATTTATTTATATCATTTCCTACAACACCCCAATCATTTTCAAGAGCTCTTGCGTCTGCTTCAAATTGTGAATCAGAATAGTTATAATCAAAATAATTTCCAGAAATATTCAATACAGTACCCATTCCTAAATAAAAAGAGCCTGTACTTTTCAATAAATCAAATGTATTATATTGTTTCTTACTCATAGTAATTTCAATTTGGTATACACAAATTTGTGCTTTCTGTGTATATAAACAAAATTTTAATTAAAAAGATTTTAGGTAAATTCTAATTAACATCACCCCCGCTCCTTATACTCCTCCATCACATACAGCACCCCCTTCAGCGGAATCCTTAGCCAATCCGGGCGGTTGTTCATTTCGTAGCCGATTTCATAAATGGCTTTTTCCAGTAAATAACTCCTGAGGATCAGGCGCATGCCCTCCTCGTCGGGCGGGATAAAGCTTTGACCCTGCGCGCGGTCGAGGTAGGCGGTCAGGAAATAATTGCTTACATAATGAAACCATTGGCGCGCCCATTGTTCCAGCATCGGCATGTCTTCCTTGCGGTAGTTCTGGTTGAGCAATAACTGCCCGTAGGCGGCGTAATGGAACGAGCGGATCATGCCTGCCACATCCTTGAACGGCGTCTTTTTCAGGCGGCGCTCGCTGATGGAAATCATCGGTTCGCCCTCAAAATCAATGATATAGAAATCGCGACCGTTAAATAGCACCTGCCCTAAATGGTAGTCGCCGTGGATGCGGGTTTTGGTGGCTTCGATCTTGCGGCTGAAAATATCCTGGAAACATTGCAGAATATCGTCTTTCATGGCCAGTACCTGCTCTGCTTCGGCAGCCGAGGCTGGGGGCAGGGAAGAAAGCTTGTTTTTGAGGGCGCTCAGTTTTTCGCTGACAAGTTTGCGATGCCCGGAATAAACGGAACGCTGATAATGCTCGGTAAATTTCTCGGGGCAAAAGTCAGGGTCTTCATGGTCGTTGGACAAGGCAATGTGCATCTCAGCGGTGCGTTGTGCGAGCAGGGTCACACGCTCGTAAGTCAGGCTTTCGATGAGTTTTTTCACGGGTTCGGGCGTATCGTCAAAATACAGGCGCGGCTGGCGAACGAGTTCAGGTATTTCAAGGTTTTTCCCGGCTTTGCCCAGTGTTTTTTCGTAATAACGACTGAGCGTTTCCAGCATGGCCGTCCAGGCTTCGCCCTGATTCGGGATTTTATTTTGCAAAAGCCCTAAAATCGTGTAAGATGCGCCAAAATCCTCGTACTGGATGCCCCCGCCGTAGCGCGGCGAGTTGGCAAAATCGGTTCTTTCCGACAGAAAGCGCACCAATTCCAGGTCAGGATTGATGTCAGTGTCCAGTTTTCTATAAATTTTAAAAAAGAACTGATTATTATAAATAACCGAGGTATTGCTCTGCTCTACTTTTAAAACTTCTGATACAATGTCCTCTTTTTCAATCTCTAACGCAGATAAAATTTTCCCGGATTCAAACTTGAGCGTGCCGCCGGTCACGGTGACCGTATGATTATTTTTAATCAGCCAGAATAATTCATCACGGAAGCGGTCGTCGTAAATTGCATCTATTATAATGCCCTCTTTTTCAGGTGTTTTTAAATAACAAATAACACTCTTCGTTTCATTTTTAATAAAATAGATCATGCGCTCCGGATTGGTCACAAACATGACGGGCAGGAAATACGTATCCGGCAAACCGTCGGTGTAACGCATGAAAATATTCAGGAAATAAGCAGTCACGCCGTTCGCCTCGATCGAGGGAAAGCGGCTAATCTCTGCCGATACAATTTTTCGGGATTTGCCGCCAAACCAGCGGCAAGTGCGCATGTAGCCCGGCAAAATTTTCTTTTCAAAACGGCGCTTGGTGGTGTAGGTGTTAAAAAATGCCTGCCACTCCACGGTACTGACCAGTTCCGGAATGACGCGATCCTTCGGGTCTTCGGCGCTGTCTTCGCTTTGCTCCATCAAAAACCAGTAATAACCGTAGGGCCCGAGCGTAAAAGGGTAAGGTTCCTCACCAACCTCAAAAAATTTATTCTGGCTGAAAATCTCCACCGGCTGCACGCCTTTGAAGGTCTTTAAATCCAGCTCGATCGCCTGTGAATGCTTGGAAAGATTGCACAAAACGAGGATCCGCTCGCCCTGGTAAGCGCGCGTAAACGCCAGTACTTTGCTGTTGGTTGAATTCAGAAACTCGATTTTACCGTGACTGAAAGCCTTCAGCCGTTTGCGCATGGCGATGAGATTTTTCATCCACCAGAGCAGCGACGCGGTGTTGCGGTTTTGAATTTCTACATTCACTGCTTCATAACGATATAATGGATCTATAATAATTGGTAAATAAAGTTTTTGCGGATTGCAAGTAGAAAAGCCCGCGTTACGGTCGGCGTTCCATTGCATGGGGGTGCGCACGCCGTTGCGGTCGCCGAGGTAAATATTATCGCCCATCCCGATTTCATCACCATAATAAATCACCGGCGAGCCAGGTAATGAAAATAATAAACTATTTAATAATTCTATTTTACGACGGTCATTCCCCAATAACGGCGCGAGTCTTCGGCGGATGCCCTCATTAATTTTTGCGTTATGATCCTGAGCAAAAACTTTAAATAAATAATCTCTTTCCTCTTCGGTAACCATAGCCAGGGTCAGATCATCATGATTGCGCAGGAACAATGCCCATTGGGCGGAGTCAGGAATTTCGGGGGTTTGTTCAAAAATATCGATGATCGGGTAGCGGTCTTCCGCCTGCAGCGCCATGTACATGCGCGGCATCAGCGGATAGTGGTAATTCATATGGCATTCGTCGCCTTTGCCATAATATTGGGCGGCATCTTCGGGCCAGAGATTGGTTTCGGCGATGAGAATTTTTCCGGGGTGTTTGCGATCCACGTAATCGCGGAGAGTTTTGATATATTGGTGTACCTGCGGCAGATTTTCGCAATTAGTACCCTCATAACGAGCAATATACATAACAGAAGTAAGTCGCATGCCATCCACGCCCAGATCAAACCAGAAGTCGATTACCTTGCGCATTTCCTCGCGCACCTGCTCGTTTTCATAATTCAAATCCGCCTGATGGCTGTAAAACCGGTGCCAGTAGTAGGCTTTCGCCACATTGTCCCATTCCCAGTTGGAGGTTTCATAATCGCTGAATATAATACCGGCATCCAGATATTTATCGGGTGTATCATTCCAGACATAAAAATCGCGTTCAGGCGTAAATGGCGGGGCTTTGCGGGCACGTTGGAACCACTCGTGCTGGGTGGAGGTGTGATTCGACACAATGTCAATTACCACGCGCATGCCGCGCCGGTGGGCTTCATCCAGAAAAGCCCTGAAATCCTCCAGCGTCCCGTAATTCGGGTGAATTTTATAAAAATCGGAAATATCATAACCATCATCTTTGAGCGGCGATTCAAAAAACGGCAGGAGCGAAATGCAATTCACGCCCAGATCTTCCAGATAATCAAGCTTTTGTGCCAAGCCCCGGATGTCGCCGATGCCATTGCCACTGCTATCATAATAAGAATGAATGGGCAGGGCATACATAATGCTATCCTTGTACCAAAGCGGGTTCTGCGGTGTTTTCTCGGACATAGGTTTAGTCAAGTTTCAAATTCAGGGGATAAAATACGGGTTTTCCTGAGGTTGCCAAAAGGAAAGTTGGAAATTAGGATTCTTCCAGAAATGATTTCTAGTTCACGTGGAATATTAATATCTTGTAAGTATAATTTTTTGAACTTTCCAGCCTATCGTTGGTGTATAAATTTAAAACTTATTTTATGACCCTTCAAATACCTGATCGTATTGCCCAACAAATTCCGCTAAGCGAAAGCGAATTGTTACTGGAATTTGCTATTTTTTTGTATGAACAGGAGGTGCTTTCTATGCGCGCGGCAGCAGAACTGGCAAAGATTTCCTGGGTGAAAATGGAGCAAATCCTCTCGGAGCGGGATATTCCGATGCATTATACCAATGAAGAATTAAATAAAGACCTGGATAATTTATTAATATTTTAAGCTTTATTTACTATACTATTTAGCCTTTTAAGAATCAGTTTTTAACGTGAATAAAGTTATTATAATATTATTGTTTATCTTAATGAGTTGTTCCAAAAATGAACAGCTTGTGGTCAGTGAATTGACTGGAACCTATCAAAATGCTGAAGGTGCTGAAGACTATTCCTACCTAAAGCTTTGGGAAGATAGTACCTTCTTCTTGGTTCAAAGTCCCAATTTTGGGGATGCAATGGTGACCCAATATGGTAAATGGATATTTAAAAATGGAATAGTTGAGTTACTATCAAGTGTTGATTTAGAGAATTTTATTACTCTTTTTGAAACTGAAGATATTATTCGAGATACTCTTTTAATTCACTTTCACGAAAGTTTATATACACAACTTGGGAGTTTTAATGTAAAATTAAGTGTAGATTCTGTTGTTTGGCATAATCCTGCAAAGCTTATAATAGACAAATCAAAGTATTTTCAAGCAGTAAAGCATAAAATTGAAAATATAGAAAAGACTGGATATTATCAATATTATCCTGCTGAGTTGATTATTTGGAATCAAAATTATCATTTTACCAAGTGGTACATCTTTTCAAAATCAAACATTATTATTTCATTAGAAAAGCAAATCCCGAGGTTGTCAGAAACCTCCAAAGTCATAGAATATAGAGTTTTAGGGAATAAATTAGTTTCTTTGAATGAAAGTGATTTGGTTCTACGGAATACTTTAGTCAAGATGGAATAAAAAAGAGCCACCCGCCTGCGCAGATAGCTCATTATTAAAATTCAGACAGGATAATATTTACTTGTTATAATAATTCGGGTAATTTTACTAAATATTTTGTTGTAAATAAGCTTCCCATGTAATGGAATCCGGCGCGGTTTCTTCGCATAGCAACCCGCCATTGGCAACGGTTTTCATCAGTTTTCCAATGATCGGGATGTTGATGACAGGTTTTGATGTATCATGATATTCCTGCCAAAGTTTAGCAACCTCGCCAAAATCGAGCACTTCCGGCCCGCCGATATTCAAGACTTTATGCTGTGGCTCCATTTCGCCGATGTTGATTAATTCCTGCACAACTGATTCAATGCTAATGGGTTGTACTTTAAATTTTTTTGGCACCAATCCGACCGGCCATTTCAAAAGCAAGCCCATGATCGCATCCAGAAACGGATGAAACTGCGTAGCCCGCAAAATGGTGTAAGGCACGCCGCTTTGTTGTAATAATTGCTCTGCCTCCAGCTTGGCGCGGTAGTAGGGCAGGGGTATTTTGTCCACTCCCACGATGGAGATATAGATCAAATGCCAGATACCCTTATTTTTGGCGGCTTTGAGCAGGTTTTGCATGAGCTTTGTTTCCGGGTGATCGTGATTGGTTTGCCTGGGAATGCTGGCCAGATGAAAAACCGTGTCCCTGCCGGTCAAGGCTTCGTCGAGCCCTTCGCCGGTGAGCAGGTCGGCGTATTGCCAGGGCAAATCCGGAACTTCTGTGGTTGGACTGTAATGATTGGTCTTGCTTCTGCTTCTGCTAATGGTCAGAAAGTCAGGATTTTGTACTTGAAGTTTTCTCGCTAAAGCCGAGCCTAAAACGCCGCTGCCACCGGTAATAACGATCTTGTTCATAGTTTTTATCTTTTGATTTTGCACCTATGACAAGCCAGTTCGACTTTTGTGACAAGCTGCCCGAAATTTTTTTTAAAAAACCGGAATTGGAGCGTTGATGGCTTAAAGATTTGCAAATCTTATTGTTTGAATGACAATAAGTCGTGGCAAAATTATATTTTGCATTCCCAAAATGAGATTGAATAAATTTCATTTTTTTACCTTTAGCGCAAATTAAATCTAGGAATTTCAGATGTATAGCCATAGACATTCAATCCGGGGCGCATCTGAAGCCGGATTTTCTAAAACTGTAAAATCATCCATGAGAAGAATTGTCCTACTTTCCATTGTCGCCATTGGTTTATTACATGTTGGTTGTCAGCAAACTACGACCCGAGACTATGAGCGCGCGCACGATCCCTGGGTTTTCCGCTCCGTACTAGATAGCTTGCCGCGTATGCTTACCGTCGCTTTGAATGATAACCTTTGGGCGGCTTACAGCGCTCAGACCGGTGCATTATATAAGGTATGGCAGGGCGGCGTCAATTTCG
Source organism: uncultured Saprospiraceae bacterium (assembly GCA_964523725.1). Taxonomy (GTDB): domain Bacteria; phylum Bacteroidota; class Bacteroidia; order Chitinophagales; family Saprospiraceae; genus JADJNW01. The sequence goes on along the minus strand of CAZGAU010000098.1, from coordinate 13,106 downwards.
ACGGCGCGGTGTACACCACGGTGCATGGGCCGCAGCCAAGTACGCTGGGCGATGCCTATTTTCAAAATAGATTTGATCAACCCTGGACGGTCATTCGCAACAACCAGGCGGAGCAACCGGCGATCCAATACCGCGGACACCGTTTCAATAAAGGACAAGTGACGGTCAATTATGATCTTCAACTCAAGGACGGCACACAGGTCAAGGTGCACGAAACCCCGGAATATGTGACGAATGAGCAGGGTTTGCATGGTTTTGAACGAACCTTTGTTTTGGAAAATGTGCCCGCTGGCGCGCAAGTGCTATTTAAAACCAATGTCAATTCCATTGCGCTGGAAGGAAATATTGTCACCGAAGGTGGTGAATTTCAGGTAATTAAATCCGAATCATACGAAGCCCACGGTTTGATGGCAATGGATCTGGAAGGGCAATTATTTTTGAATCCGAAAGGCAAAACGGTTTTTACAACTTATTTTATTAAAAAGCCTTTGATTGAAAATCCCAATAAAATTGCGGGTGCTGCCGAAGAAGAAGCGCTGCCCTTGGGCTTTCGCCTGATTTCCCGGAATGATTGCAAAACCTGCCACAATACGTATCTGAAAACCATCGGGCCGTCTTATGTGGATGTTGCCAAAAAATACATGAATACCCCGGAAAATGTGGCTTTACTCGTGGGCAAGGTCAAGAACGGCGGCTCCGGCGTGTGGGGTGAAGCAGCCATGACCGCTCACCCCGATGTGGACGAGCGCGACATCACCGAGATGGTGAAATACATCATGGAACTGGATGCGGAAGACGAAGCCGAGTTCAAAAAGACCCAACAAGCCGAAGCCGGTCCGGGCGATCTGGCAAATCTGACGCCCGCTACCGCAGATGTGGACGAAGGAGCCCTGCTTCCAGGCGCTTTTGTGCGGGTTTTTCAATTGGAAAAAAATCTGGAGCGACTGGCGGATATCAATTTTAAAGCAAAGCCGACTTATACCGGCGTTTTTCCGCGGATTTCCATGGCGGACGGCGAATTCCAAAGCCTGGAAAGCAACTTTGCGATGGAAATCAAGGGATATCTGAAAATTCCGAAGGATGACAACTACGTGTTCCGGCTTACCAGCGATGACGGCTCTCGTTTGTACATTGACGATAAAGTAATTGTTGACTTTGATGGCTTGCACGGCGGCGAATCGCGCGATGGCGAAATAGCACTGGAGGCAGGGTATCACCCTTTCAAAATCGAATTTTTCCAGGGCGGCGGCGGCAAAGTGATTCGCTTGGAATGGAATTCTTTCAGCCTGGGCGAGTTTGCAATCGTGCCGGGTACGGTGCTTTTTTACAATAAAGTGGAATCAACGCTGAATTCGGAGGTAGCCTCGCTGCCTCAGGTGAGCCGCATTCCCGGGGATAAGTCTGCGTTGCAAAGCGTGCATCCGAGCTATGACCTGAGCCAGGCACGCCCGAATGATCTTTCGCCGAAAGTAGGCGGAATGGACTTCCTGCCCGATGGTCGCCTCGTGATTTCTACCTGGGATGCCGAAGGCGGCGTATACGTGATAGACGGCGTACAAACAGGTGATCCTGCAAAAATGACGTATAAAAAAATCGCCACAGGCCTGGCGGAACCGCTGGGGGTAAGGGTCGTGGACGGTGAAATTTACGTGCTGCAAAAACAGGAACTGACCAAACTCATTGATCACAACGGCGATGAGCAAATCGATGAATATTATACCGTAAGTAATGACTGGCGCGTGTCCGCAAACTTCCATGAGTTTTGTTTCGGATTAGCTTACAAAGAAGGTTATTTCTACGCAGCATTGGCGATTGCAATTTTGCCGGGAGGTGCGAGCGCCAATCCGCAGATTCCCGACCGTGGTAAAGCGGTGCGTATCAACCGGGAAACCGGCAAACTCGAAGTAGTTGCCGAAGGTCTGAGGACCCCAAATGGCGTGGGTATTGGCGTGGATAACGAGATTTTTATTGCGGATAATCAGGGCGACTGGCTGCCTTCGAGTAAAATTTTGCACGTGACCAAAGGGGCGTTTTTCGGCTCCAGAGCAGTGGACTCGGCGCGAGTTGCCAATTTGCCTGTAAAACTGCCGGTAGTCTGGTTGCCACAGGATGAAATCGGGAATTCACCGACTACGCCGCTGGCTTTGAACGACGGACCCTACAAGGGGCAAATGATCCACGGGGAGGTAACCCACGGTGGTGTGAAACGGGTTTTTGTAGAAAAGGTTAACGGCGAATATCAGGGCTGTGTGTTCCGCTTTATTCAAGGGCTGGAAGCCGGCGTGAATCGCATGGTCTGGGGCCCGGATGGTGCATTGTATGTAGGAGGCATAGGCTCTACGGGCAACTGGCGACAGGAAGGCAAACTCTGGTACGGCTTGCAGCGCTTAAAATATAATGAAAAATCCACCTTTGAAATGCTGGCCGTGCGTGCCCAATCGGACGGAGTGGAAATAGAGTTCACCGAGCCACTGGCCGACGGTTTGGGCTGGAACCCAGACGATTATATCATCCAACAGTGGTATTATCAACCCACTGCAAATTATGGCGGCCCGAAGCTTGGTTTGGAAAACCTACAGATCCAATCTGTCAATATTTCCAAGGATCGCAAGAAGATATTCCTGGAATTGGCGGGCATGAAGCCCAATCATGTCGTGTATATTCGCCTGCCCTACGAATGGACGAGCGTCAAGGATCAGGAACTTTGGTCAACCGAAGCCTGGTACACAATGAATCAAATTCCTGCGGGAAAGCCTGGTTTTCGTGCGGCGCCCCCCGCTCCACCTGCTCCGAATACGCTGAGCGAAACCGAACGCAAAGGAGGCTGGAAATTACTGTTTGATGGGCAAACCCTCAATGGCTGGCGCAATTTCAATAAGAAAACCATCGGCTCTACCTGGAAGGTTATTGATGGTGCGATTGTACTGGATGCTGTACCCAATGCCAGCGGCAACTGGACCGTCCCCGACGGCGGCGACATTACCACGGGTGAAGAATACGGCGATTTTGATTTGCAACTGGAATGGAAAATTTCGCAGTGCGGCAATAGTGGCATTATGTATTATGTGGTGGAATCCGATAAGTACAAATATCCCTGGGAAACCGGGCCTGAGATGCAAATTCTTGACAATACCTGTCACCCCGACGGGCGGATCGAGAAACACCGGGCGGGCGATTTGTACGACCTGATTGCTTGCAAAAACGAATCGGTCAAACCTGCCGGCAACTGGAACAAAGTACGCATTATTGCTAAAGATGGAAAGGTGCAACATTGGCTCAACGGCCGGAAAGTCGTAGAAACCGAATTCTGGACAAACGACTGGAACCGCATGATTGCTAAAAGTAAGTTCAAAGACATGCCCGATTTTGCCAAAGCCCGGAAAGGACACATTGTATTGCAAGACCACAACGACGCCAAGGTTTGGTTCAGAAATATTAAAATCAGAGAATTATAAAGTCAACCTAAAATGGTATTATATGAAACAAAGAACACCTTTTATAACCACATTACTGGGAGCCGCGGCGCTTGCTCTTTTCACCATGTGCGGCAATAGCGCTCCGAGTCAGGAACAACAGCAAGCGGAAGAACCCGCAGCAGAAACGCAAACACCGGAAATGAACGCCCTCACCGAAGCCGAGAAAGCGGAGGGCTGGGAATTGCTTTTTGATGGAAATTCGCTGGAAAACTGGCGAAAGTACGGCGGTGAATCAATCGGTTCAAGCTGGAAAGTACAGGATGGCGCCATTTACCTCGATGCACAGAAGGATCCGAAAGGTGGTTGGCAAACGCCGGACGGTGGCGACATTACCACTGATGGGGTATATGGCGATTTTGAATTACAACTGGAATGGAAAATCGACTCCTGTGGCAATAGCGGCGTCATTTACCGTGCGGTCGAATCAGATAAGTACAATTACGCCTGGCAAACCGGTCCCGAAATGCAGGTGCTGGACAATGCCTGCCACCCGGATGCCAAAATTGTGAAGCATCGTGCCGGTGATTTTTACGATGTGGTGAGCAGCAGCCCGGAAAATGTGAAGTCAGCAGGGGAGTGGAACTCCATTCGCATCATTGCAAAGGGTAACCATGTAGAGCATTGGCAAAACGGCGAAAAAGTCGTAGAAGTAGAAATGGGTACCGATGAATGGAAGAAGTTGCTGAAAAACAGCAAGTGGAAAGATCACCCTGATTTCAGTACAGCGGAAGAAGGGCATATCGTGCTTCAGGACCATGGCAACAAGGTCTGGTTCAGAAACATCAAAATCAAGAAATTGTAAATAAGAAAATAATATAATAAGTGTGCCGCACCTCTAAGGTGCGGCACATCTGTTTGTTAAAAGAAATTTCACTTCATAAACTGAAACTACATGAAACCTGGAATCCGTATTCAACTTTCCATCATGATGTTCCTGGAGTTTTTTATCTGGGGCGCATGGTTTGTGACCATGGGCACTTATTTGGGCAGAAACCTCAACGCCAGCGGTGTTGAAATCGGCGTAGCTTACCAAACCCAGTCTATCGGTGCGATTCTGGCGCCGTTTATCATTGGTTTGATCGCCGACCGTTTTTTCCCGGCGCAGCGTATTTTGGGCGTGCTGCACCTATTGGGCGCAGCAATGATGTACATGGCTTCTACCACCGACCAGTTTGCGGTGTTTTATCCTTACATACTGATGTACATGATTTTGTATATGCCGACTTTGGCGCTTGTAAATTCCATATCCTTTCGGCAGATGCAGGATCCGGAGAAGCAATTTGCGAGTGTGCGCGTGCTCGGCACGATCGGCTGGATCGTTGCCGGTTTGACCATCGGATTCCTGAACTGGGAACAAACCGGTAGCCTGCAAAATACCTTCCGCATGGCGGCCATTGTGTCCACTATTCTGGGGGTCATGAGCTTCACGCTGCCGCATACACCACCTGCTCGTGCCCGCGGTGAAAAGCTTACCACCAGTGAAATTCTCGGATTGGATGCTTTGGGTTTGCTCAAGGATCGTTCGTTTCTTACGTTTTTCCTGGGCTCGGTGCTGATCTGTATTCCGCTGGCATTTTATTATAATTTCACGAATCCGTTTTTGAATGAAATCGGTATGGATCGTGCGGCTGCAAAGATGTCGATGGGGCAAATGTCGGAAGCGCTCTTCCTGCTCGTGATGCCCTGGTTTTTTGTGCGGCTCGGCGTGAAAAACATGCTCTTGCTGGGTATGGGCGCGTGGGCGCTACGCTACGTACTCTTTGCTTTTGGCGATGTGGGCGGCAATTACTGGATGCTGATTCTGGGGATCGTGCTACATGGCGTTTGTTATGACTTTTTCTTTGTCACGGGGCAGATTTATACCGATAACCGTGCCGGGGAGAAATTCAAAAGCTCGGCTCAAGGCTTGATCACACTGGCTACTTATGGCGTGGGGATGTTCATCGGTTCCATCGTTTCCGGTTATATTGTGGATTTGTATGCTACCGGCGATGTGCACGATTGGCGGACAATCTGGCTCGTACCGGGAGGTATTGCGCTGGTCATTATCCTGGCATTTATCGTGATGTTCCGTGATCCGGGCTACCGGAAAGCAGCGCTGGCATCTTAGCGGATATTTGATTTTAGATCTTAGAAACTTGATATTGGATGAGCCCGAAATGAGCGGATGCTGCTTATTTCGGGCTTTGTTATTGTTTTGAAAATTTCTGCCAATCCCGGAAACAATTCATGTATAAAATAACTTCCAGATAAAAGTCAGTTTTTTTGAAAACTCCATCCCTCCAGGAAACAGCAGAAAAACGCACCAAAAAAAAATTCTGTGCGAAATTTTTACTGTTTTTCAGTCATTTATGATTTTTAGACTCCACTTTTTTTATGAAAAATGTTTGCAAATTGAAAGAAAGAAAATTACCTTTGCACTCGCCTTTTCGGAAGGGGTTTTCCGGTAAGGCATTTTAGGTAAGAAAAATCAAGCGTTTTATAACAATTTAAATCAATTTACAGTGGATACACTGAGCTACAAAACCAAATCGGCGAAGAAAGAAGCGGTAGAGCGCAAGTGGTACGTGATTGATGCGGATGGAGAGACCGTGGGTCGCCTGTGTTCGCGCATCGCCACCGTACTGCGCGGCAAACACAAGCCTTCTTACACGCCGCACGTAGATACCGGCGATTTTGTGATCGTATTGAATGCCGATAAAGTGCGTTTTACAGGTACGAAAATTGACAATAAAGAATATCTGACTTATTCTGGTTATCCGGGTGGTCAGAAGTCCACTACGGCGAGAAATCTGATGGCTAAGAAGCCCACGGCGGTGGTAGAAATCGCTGTAAAAGGCATGTTGCCGAAGACCAAGCTGGGTCGTGCGATGTTCAAGAAATTGTTTGTGTACGAAGGTACGGAGCATCCGCATCAGGCACAGAAGCCAGAACCATTTAATTTTTAAAAACCCTCAAGACATTAAGGTATAATTATGGAAATGATTAATGCCATCGGGAGAAGAAAAGCATCCGTAGCGCGCGTTTACCTGACGAAAGGCGAAGGTAAAATCGTGATCAACGGCAAGGACTATAAAGAGTACTTCCCGCAGGTCCACGTGCAATACAGCATTGTTGCACCCTTCGAAACGGTAAATGCCGAAGCGATTTACGATCTGAACGTAAACGTAGCCGGCGGTGGTTTCAAAGGTCAGGCGGAAGCCGTGCGTATGGCAATTGCCCGCGCTTTGGTGAAGCTCAACGAAGACTTCCGTAAGCCGTTGAAAGACAAGAAATATCTTACACGTGACGCCCGCGAGGTAGAACGTAAGAAATACGGTAAACCGAAAGCAAGAAAGAGCTTCCAGTTCTCTAAGCGTTAAAAAATTCTGGTTATTGGTTATTGGTTACGGGTCTTACTTAAAACAGCCAAACCAAGCCCAAATAACAAGTAACAAGTAACAATTTTAAAAAAATGGAAAAGCCTACCTATAAAGACTTATTGGATGCCGGTGTACACTTCGGACACTTGAAGAAAAAGTGGAACCCGAAGATGGCTCCTTACATTTTCAAGGAAATCAAGGGCATCCACATCATCGACTTGAATCGTACGCTGGAGAGTATGGAGCGTGCTGCCAATGCTATGCGAAGCATCGCAAAATCCGGTCGTAAGATCATGTTTGTAGCTACCAAGAAGCAGGCGCGCGATATCGTGATGAAGGCTGCACAAAGTGTGGATATGCCGTTTGTGACCGAGCGTTGGTTGGGTGGTATGATGACCAACTTTGCGACGATCCGCCGTTCGGTAAAGAAAATGCAGAATATCGAGCGCATGCTGAATGATGCGTCTTTGACTAGCATCACCAAGAAAGAGCGTTTGACCATGTCTCGCGAATATGCGAAACTGGAAAAACAACTCGGTGGTATTGCCAACCTGAACCGTTTACCGGCAGCTGTTTTCATCGTGGATATTCAGCACGAGCACATCGCGGTAGCAGAAGCACACCGCCTGGGTCTGCGTACCTTTGGTATGGTGGATACGAACTCTGATCCGAATCAGGTTGATTTTGCTATTCCGGCAAATGATGACGCATCCAAGTCGATCGCGATCATTACCAGCTACATGGCTGAAGCAATTCGCCAGGGCTTGGAAGAACGCAAGCAAACCAAGACGGAAAAAGAAGCTGTTAGAGGCTAATATTGGCGACTTACCGCCAAAATCCCGGGTTTTTGTAATCATGAAGTTGCAATTCTTGAGGGTTACAGTGTAGGATTTCAAAAGAGGAGCAGGAACTACTTGGAGGACAATGGTGTTTGAAATCCGAATTCAAATTTTATAACCAAATAACGAATCGAAACAATGAGCGTAACTATAACCGCTGCTGACGTAAAAAAACTGCGCGACATGACCGGCGCAGGGATGAGCGACTGCAAAAATGCCCTGGTAGAAGCTGAGGGTGATTTCGATAAAGCAATTGAAGTACTCCGCAAGAAAGGTCAGAAATTATCGCTGAAGCGCGCTGATCGCGAAGCCACTGAAGGCGCGGTGATCGCATTGGTATCCGATGACAAGAAGCGTGGCGTAATTGTAAAGTTGAGTTCAGAGACTGATTTTGTAGCTAAAAATGAGAACTTTATCAAACTGGCGACTGAATTTGCTCAGATTGCGCTGAATAATTTCCCGGCTACGAAGGATGAATTATTGGCTCTGCCTTACGATGGCGTGACCATCGGCGAAAAAGTGACCGAGCAGGTCGGTGTGATCGGTGAAAAGATCGAATTGGCTGATTATGAGCGCCTTGAAGCGGAAATGGTAGCACCTTATATCCACATGGGTAATAAGGCTGGTGTACTGGTTGGCTTCAATAAAAAAGTGGAAGAAAAATTCGAAGATCTGCGCTCTGTAGCGATGCAGGTGGCGGCGATGAAGCCGGTGGCTGTGGATGAGAACGGCATTTCGGAAGAAGTAAAGGAGAAAGAGGTGGAAATCCGACTGGAGGCAGCGCTCACCGATCCAAAGAATGCAAACAAACCGAAGGACATTCTGGAAAAAATTGCCCGCGGTAGCCTGAATAAGTTCTATCAGGAAGTAACCCTTCTGAATCAGGACTTTGTGAAAGAAAGTGGCAAGAAAGTTTCAGAGTATCTGAAAGGCGTTGATAAAGATTTGACGGTGACGGATTTCAAACACGTCACACTCGGTTAACATAAACGGAAGGCGAATTACTTGGTAGTTCGCCTTTTTTAATGCCTGGAATTTTTGGACAAAGGAGCTTGAGGTGTACCCCATGATGAAGCATGCGGTACACCTTTTGCACACCTGAGAATCAGCATTTTATTAATTTTGTTCGAACATACTAATAAAAACAGATAGGATGTCTTTGAAGTACAAAAGAGTATTACTTAAACTGAGCGGCGAATCGTTGATGGGTGACCAACGGTTTGGTATTTCAGCAGATATGTTGCGTCACTACGCGGACCAGATTAAAGGACTAGTGGATATTGGCGTGGAAGTAGCCATCGTGATCGGCGGCGGCAATATTTTTAGGGGGTTGCAGGCAGCAGCATCGGGCATCGATCGGGTGCAGGGGGATTACATGGGCATGATGGCCACCGTGATCAATGGCATGGCTTTGCAAAGCGCGCTGGAGGAAATTGGCCTTTACACCCGCCTGATCTCGGCGATTGAAATGAAACAAATTGCGGAGCCTTATATTCGGCGGCGTGCAATTCGTCACCTGGAAAAAGGCAGAGTTGTTCTGTTCTCAGCGGGTACAGGCAGTCCTTATTTTACAACAGATTCAGCGGCTGCTCTACGTGCAAATGAAATTAGCGCCGATGTAATTTTGAAAGGAACACGCGTAGATGGTATTTATACCGCCGACCCCGAGAAAGATCCTACCGCTACCCGCTTTGATAAACTGACCTTTGCCAAAGTAATCAGCCTGGGCCTGAGCGTCATGGATATGACGGCATTCACGCTTTGCCAGGAAAATAATGTGCCGATCATCGTTTTTGACATCAATAATGGTGAAAATCTGCGTCGCATCGTGATGGGCGAAGCGGTGGGAACACTGGTGGAAGGGTAGAAAGTTTAATTGTTAAGGTTCAATAGTTTGATAGTTCAAGGTTCAAGGTTCAAGAAGTCAACAGTTTATCTTTTGTGTCGTTATTACTTTTGAACTTTGAACCTTGAACTTTTGAACTTTGAAACTATTAGAATTCACCGATAAAGGCATTTACTGCCCGCAGGCAGATGTGTACATCGACCCCTGGCGACCGGTGGCACGCGCGCTCATTACACATGGGCATAGCGACCACGCCCGCTGGGGGCACCAATATTATCTTTGCACCGAAAATGCCGCGCCTGTCATTCGCTATCGCCTGGGCGATATCCATCTTGAAACCATCCAATACGGCGAAACTCGCACCATCAATGGCGTTCAGTTTTCCTTCCATCCGGCGGGTCACGTGATCGGCTCCGCGCAGATTCGGGTTGAATACAAAGGCGAGATTTGTGTGGTATCCGGTGATTATAAACTGGAAGATGATGGACTGGCAGAATCCTTTGAACCTGTCAAATGTCATGCTTTTATTACCGAATCTACCTTTGGCTTGCCCGTTTATCGCTGGAAACCTCAACAGGAAATTTTTGACAATATCAACGATTGGTGGCGTCAGAATAAAGCGGAAGGAAAAACCACTATTCTGACCGGCTACGCCCTGGGCAAAGCGCAGCGCATTATTCAGCATTTGGACACTTCCATCGGAAAAATTTACACCCACGGCGCCATTGAAAACACCAACGAAGTGCTTCGAAATCAAGGCATTAAACTCCAGGATACCATTCGCATTATCCAGGAAATTCCAAAAAAAGATTATATCGGCAACATCGTGATTGCGCCACCCTCAGCGCTGGATGGCCCCTGGACGCGCAAGTTTCCGACTTTCTCCACCGGCATCGCTTCCGGCTGGATGGCTTTGCGCGGCGTACGCCGGCGGAGAGCGGCTGATCGTGGCTTTATACTTTCGGATCACGCCGATTGGGAAGGTTTGAACACCGCCATCAAAGAAACGGGCGCCGAGCAGATTTTTGTTACCCACGGTTATACCGGCATTTTCAGAAGATGGCTGCGCGAGCAAGGCTACGATGCACACGAGGTGAGCACCGAATACGAAGGCGAATTGAGTGAAATGAATGAAGGAAGCGAGGAAACAGGAAATTGAGTTTTATCATGAAAAACTTCGCGACATTATTCATACGGCTGGATCAAACCAACAAAACCAACGCGAAAGTCGATGCATTGGCGGAGTACTTTGCTCAGGCCAAAGACAGCGACCGGCTTTGGACGATGGCGCTCCTATCGCACCGGCGACCGCGCCGCACCGTAAATATCACCCTCCTGCGCACCTGGGCCGCCGAGTTTGGCGATGTACCTTTATGGCTGTTC
>CAZGAU010000098.1:0-2100 GCA_964523725.1 uncultured Saprospiraceae bacterium | reverse complement strand
CACCCTCCTGCGCACCTGGGCCGCCGAGTTTGGCGATGTACCTTTATGGCTGTTCGAAGAATCTTACCATGTCGTCGGTGATCTGGCCGAAACGATTGCACTGGTATTGCCCAAAAAGCAAGATAAAAGCGAAGCATCCCTGGCCTACTGGGTAAATTACATTCGCGATTTGCAGGATTTGGAAGAGGAGGAAAAACGGCGGCGCATTTTTGATGCCTGGTCGCGGCTGGATTACGCGGAGCGCTTCATTTTCAATAAGTTAATCACCGGCGGCTTCCGGGTGGGCGTTTCACAAAAGCTGATGACGCGGGCTTTGTCCAAATTTTCCGGCGTGGAAGAAAACACCCTCGCGCACCGGCTAATGGGCAACTGGTCGCCCGATGATACGACTTTCGAGGATTTGGTGCATGGCGACAATCCCCTGGACGATATTTCCAAACCTTACCCATTCTACCTGGCATATCAATTGGATGACGAGGTTGCCGACCTGGGCGATCCCGCTGAGTGGCAAGCCGAGTACAAATGGGACGGTATCCGTGGGCAATTGATCGTGCGCAAAGACGAGCTGTTTGTCTGGTCGCGCGGCGAAGAACTAATCACCGATAAATTCCCGGAATACGAGCCTTTGGCTAAAATTCTTCCCAATGGCACCGTGATCGACGGTGAAATTATGCCCTTCAAAGATGGGCAGCCCCTGCCATTTCAAGTGTTGCAAACCCGCATCGGACGAAAGAATATTGCCAAAAAACACCTCGAGTCAGCCCCCGTGGTGCTGATGGCCTACGATCTGCTCGAATGGCAGGGCAAGGATATTCGTCAACAACCGTTGGAAGAGCGCCGCAAGCTTCTGCATGAGTTGGTAGAAAAGCATCCTGCGAATGGAACTTTACTTTTGTCTGAAGAGGTGGAATTTTCAAACTGGGCGGAACTGGCGGCACTTCGCGACCGCGCGCGCGAGCAATCCAGCGAAGGCATTATGCTCAAACACAAAGGCTCGCCTTACAAAACCGGGCGCAAGCGCGGCGACTGGTGGAAATGGAAAGTGGACCCGCTCATGATCGATGCGGTAATGATCTATGCCCAGCGCGGGCACGGCCGACGGGCGAATTTGTACACCGATTTTACCTTCGCGGTCTGGGATGGCGATAACCTAGTGCCTTTCACCAAAGCCTATTCCGGACTGACCGATGCCGAATTTCGTGAAATTACCAACTGGGTGCGCCGCAACACCGTCGAGCGTTTCGGGCCGGTGCGCAGCGTCAACCCGGAGCTTGTTTTTGAAATCGCTTTTGAAGGCATTCAGGCATCCAGCAGGCACAAATCGGGCGTGGCGCTACGCTTCCCGCGTATGAACCGCTGGCGCAAGGATAAGCCGGCAAGTGAGGCGAATACGATGGCGGATTTACAAGCTATGCTTGCTCAGTATTCATAGCATTTTTATTCATTCGCCCTGCGAGCCAACTGCCGATAAAGGCAAGGAATCCCGCGATCACCATGCCGTAAGTCACGGTTTTATTTACATCAAACATAAAAATACTACTCACAATTAATAATATGCCGATGCCCCAGATCAGGTCGGATTGTAATGATTTTCGTTCTAATGGAATACTTTTTAATAATTCGGGCTTATCGGTTAATAAAAATTTTAATTTATGATAATCGGCGATTAATAAAATCGCATTTAACAACAGGAAAAAGCCCAATACATAAGGCGTGCCGACCCATTCCAGCGAAATGGTAACCATCAAGGTCGTTACAATCATCGGAAATAACATGATAGCGCCCACCGTCGCGAAGCGCTGCGAGAGCACCAGCAAGCCCACCACGACCTGGCTATAAGCGATAAACCGGGCAAACAAACCCAAGCCATATTCCGCGAGTCGCTCTTCCAGCCAAACCGGACCCATGACGCCCGGAAATTGCCCGTGCAGCAGCTTCGCCATGCCGGCAGAAAAGAAAATGTACCCCAGAAAAATCCGGGTAGAAACGATCACGAAATTCCAGAACCCCTTGCGTGTGCGCATACGATTGTTGATTGTTGAATTTTCGGGCATGAATTTCCCGCAAAGGTTCCGTTGGAGCAAAAAAACTCTACCCAGG
>CAZGAU010000097.1:0-20254 GCA_964523725.1 uncultured Saprospiraceae bacterium | reverse complement strand
TGATCGCGCACTTGGTTGCCAATATGACTTCTCTGGCAAGCCCTGGCATTCGCAGCATCAGCCGCGAGCAGGATGGTCAGCTTGATCCGCGTCCAAGTGCGAATGGTTCGGCTTACACTACCGCTTTGGCGCCACTGCCGGACAACGATCCGTTCTTTACAATGTGCAATTTCAAAGGCGCTTTTTCTGCCGATGCAGATCAACTTTGGATCAAAGGCTGGTCCACGCTGGATAGAAACGGTCACCTTGGTGAAAACCTGGTTTCGTCTGATAATGAAGCATTTGACAAGTCAATTGCCGATCGCTTCAAGATGTATCCTAACCCGGTTGCTCCAGGCTCGGTGTTTGTAGTGGAATCAGAATTTGATGAACAGGCCAAGATCGACATTTTCACCATTGACGGTCGCCTGATGAGAACGGTAAATGTACAGGGCATTGGCTTTGTAAAACAACAGATCAATGGTCTGGACAGAGGTTTATATATTATAAAATTCACCACAGCCAGTGGGAAATTTGCAGCTAAAAAATTGATTGTAGAATAATAATATTTATAGGGCTTTTAAAAAAGGCAGGAGGTCTCGTTTTCAAGACCTTCTGCTTTGCATTTTAAACAAACATTATATGAGTATCAAATTTGGGTTTAAAACCATCGCCACAGTTATTCTTGTTTTATCGGCTTTTGCAATGGCGGCACAAACCGGCGTGCTGAGCGGTAAAGTCATTGACAAATCTTCCGGAGAGACCCTGATTGGCGCCTCTGTCGTTGTGCAAAAAGACGGCGCACAAGTAACCGGAACTACGACTGATTTTGACGGAAACTACGCAATCGATGTGGAAGCCGGCATCTATGACCTCGTGGTGAGCTACGTTTCTTACAGCAAACAAACGATTACAGGAGTAGAAGTAAAGGCAGGACAAGCCAACGTGCTGGACATTGCCCTGGAAAGCGAATCACAAACCCTGAACGAGGTTGTAGTAAAAGCTTCCGTGGTGAAAAACACCGATGCAGCCTTGATTGCCTTGCAAAGAAGAGCATTTTCCATTCAGGATGGGGTTTCTTCCCAGCAAATCAGTCGTACGGGTAGCTCCAATGCTGCCGATGCCATGCGTCAGATGACCGGCGCGGTGGTGGAAGGCGGTCGTTTTATTGTGATGCGCGGTCTGGGTGACCGTTATTCCTTGTCACAGCTGAACGGCGTGACGCTTCCCAGTACTGACCCTTATCGCAACAGCACCAGCCTTGACCTGATTCCGGCGCAGATGATTGAAAACATTATTACATTGAAGACCTTTACCCCGGATTTGCCGGGTAACTTCTCGGGAGGTTTGGTGAATATTAATACCAAGTCATTCCCCGATAAATTCAATCTGGCCTTTTCTATCGGAACAGAGTATAATTCGCAGTCCTCTTTGATCGACAACTTCCGCACGCAACCTACACAGGGTGAATACGATTGGCTTGGTTTTGATGATGGCAGCCGCGACCAGCCCGATTATCTGAGAGATGCGAATACGCGCGATCAGCTGATTCCAAGTTTGTATTTGCAGGCGCGTAACCCGAATCCCGGAAACGAAGCAGCCAGAGACCTGTTCAATCGTTCTTCACGCGACCTGAGCAACGAATTTGTACCGGAACTACGCTCTACGCCTTTAAATTCCAGCATGAATTTCTCAATCGGCAATAAATTCCAGCTGTTTGGTAATGACCTGGGCTTTACTTTGGGTGTAAATTATGCATCCAGATTTAGTCATTATGATAATGGTATTGTAGCTACTTATATCAATACCAATTCTACGCGATTGTTTGATTATCAATTGATTGATCAGGATTCCCGCAGTGTGGAGAACCCCCAACTGGGCGCATTATTCAATGTGGCATATAAATTTTCTTCGAATCATGTACTGACCGGAAATATTATTTTCAATAACGATGCTGAAATTGCCGGTCGCACCCAGAGCGGGCGTTTCCTGGGGCAGGTTTCAGATTCCCGGGCAGATTTCAACACCAATTCACTGGAGTTCACCCAACGTCAGTTTACTTCCTATCAATTGGGCGGTAAGCACCTATTTCCAGGCTTGAACAATACGGAGATGGAGTGGCTGGTAAACACCACCAACTCATTCCAGAGAGAACCTGATTTGCGTTACTTTGCTTACACTGGCGTCGGTGAAGGCGAAACGCGTGAAGTATATATCAACAACTCGGAAATCCAGTTCCCATCGCACTTCTTCCGCGATCTGGTGGATGATCGTTTGCAAGGTAAACTCGATATCTCAATTCCCTTTTTGACAAAAGGAAACCCGGGCAGTTCCAATCGTATCAAAATGGGGGCTTCCTATAGCACTGCCGAGCGTAACTTCGAGGAATATCGCTATAATATTAATAACTCCGGGGTGCCGGCGAGCATTAACTTCTCGACTTTCGGTGAGGATTTTACCAAATTTTTCGATTATAGCAACTTCGGTATCATCGATACGACCTTCCGCAACGATGGCACTATCCAGCGCTATGTAACTGGTTATCATTATATTAACCAAGTGAGCGCCAAGAATTTTTACACTGGTTCTGAAGATATTTTCGCGGCTTACTTGATGAGTATTTTTAATATTACACCGAAACTAAAAGCGGTAGCCGGCGTACGCATGGAAACCACTGATTTACAGGTACAAAGCGAAGATCCGAATACGCCGCAGAGTAGAATTGATCTTACCGATTATTTATATTCTGTCAATTTGATTTATTCACTGTCTGAAAAAGCGAATATTCGTATCGCAGCTTCCAAGACCCTGGCGCGCCCGAACATGCGGGAACTCGCGCCGTTTGTGCAGTTTGACACCAAAAACGGTTTTTTCAACGTGGGTAATCCTGCGCTGAAGCGTACCCTGATCCAAAATTATGATATTCGTTATGAATTGTATCCGCGTTCAGGCGAACTGCTGGCAATCAGTGCTTTCTACAAAAATTTTGACGAGCCGATCATCCGTGCGTTCAACCCGCGCGCCACGATCCCGGAATTGTTCTTTATTAATGTGGACGAGGCAAGGGTTTATGGTGCAGAAATCGAATTCCGTAAAGGTTTGGATTTTATTACACCAAAATTTGAAAACCTTTACTTTAGCTCCAATTTAGCTGTAATTAGTTCCGCTTATGATATTCCGCAAAACGAGATCGAGAACTCTAAAAACATTGACCCGAGCTATGACCAGACCACACGCCCGTTCCAGGGGCAGGCGCCGTTCGTAGCCAACATCATTTTGTCTTATATCAATCCTGACAAGGGCTGGGAGTCATCACTCGCATATAATGTAACCGGTGAGAAATTATATAATATTTCACTTTTTGCTACACCGGACGTGTACGAGCAGCCTTTCCCCTTGCTGAACTTCAAGCTGGCGAAGCGTTTTGCCCAAAATTATCAGGTAAGCTTTACCGCAAGAAATATTTTGAATCCGATCAATAAAAAGACGCAGGTTTTCAAAGGCGAAGAATACATCGCCGAATCATTCAAACTGGGCACCAGCCTGGGCTTGAGTCTTTCTTATATAATTAAGTAAATGATTCTGATCGTTAAGTGAATAACAGGGCATCTCCATATCGGAGATGCCTTTTTTTATCGGATCAAATTAATTTCACCCTTAAATTTCTTGACTTTTACATCATAAAATTCAATTTCAGCCACAAATACATAAATATCGGCGTTTTGCTCTTTGCCATTAGAGTTGCCGTCCCAGCCATAAGCCGGATTATTGGTATAAAAATCCTCGGCATAATAAACCTGATTGCCCCAGCGGTCAAAAATGCGTAAGTACTTGACTTTCACCAATTCATCGCCGGAATAGATCATAAATACATCATTATAACCGTCCTTATTAGGCGAGAATGCCGTTGGAATATACACCCTGCCCAAACTGTCAATATTGACCAGCAACTTATCGGTGGCAGCGCAACCCAGCGTATTAGTCGCCGTGACCTGATAGAGCGTGGTTTCGCCGGGGGCGACTGTTTGCTGCCAGCAGAGGCAGGAATCCTTGAGTTCGCCGCCTTCCCAAGCCAGGTTGACGATATCACGACGCGGAATATTGATCACTGGTTCCAGGGTAATTTCCTGTCCGGGTTTGCTGAAAATATCAGGACCCAGGTCCACCCGCAAAGTCATACCCTCGTCCAGCGAGAATGTGGTTTCAAAGCTGCAGCCGGCTACATCTTCTACTTTGATTTTATAATTTCCGGCAGCCAGGCTGTCAAAGTTATTCACCGCTTCAAAAGGTGCACCGTTCAAGCTAAAGAAATAAGGCGCGGTCCCACCGTAAACCCCTTCGATTTGCACCTGCCCGTTTTGATCGCCCAGACACAGCGGATCCAGCAATTTCATTTCAATGCCGGTCGGATAATCGGAATCGTCGATCACGGTCACAAAGTCCACCGCAGAGCAACCATTATCAAGATTTATAACTTCCAGTGAATAAAATCCCGGTTTATTTACTTTTACTGAAGCAGCATGAGGGTCTGAAAACTGGTAACCATTGTCAGCCGACCAGATATAATAAAGATTCGCGCCTCCTGAAGACACAGTACCGTCCAGAAAAACTTCCGGGATATTACAATCCAGCAACTGGTCTTCGCCGGCTTCAACCGCAGGCGGCGTGCGGTCTTCCTGTACTTCTACCGAGTCCATACTTATGCAACCATTGCTTTTATTTAAAACGGAAAGTAAATAAGTTCCCATTTGATCCACCGTAGGACTAAGCGTCGTATCATCTTTGACAATATTGCCATCGATGGCGGTCCATTGATAGTCGTATTTTGAGCCTGAAGAAGAAGCAGAACCATTCAGATAAACTTTGGTGTTTGTGCATGTAAGAACCTGAGGATCACCTGCTTCTGCTATTGGAAAGTCGAAATTACCTTGCACGGTGATGCTTTGGGTGCCCATACAACCATTCTGCGTATCTTCTATTTCGAGATAATATTCGCCGGGTTCGCTGATATCGAGTTGCTGGGCATTGCCATTGCTGATCAATTGACGCTGCGGATTGTACCATTTGTAAATGAAATTTGCACCTGTTGATGAGCCCGTAGCATCCAGAACAATTGAATTTGACTGACAATCCAGTGTTCCTTGCGTCCGCAGTGTCACTGCCGGTTCGTAAGATTGGTCGGTGACCTGCACCCCGGAAGGAGCGGAGGCACAACCGTAGGTTTGATCAATAATTACCAATTTATAATTACCGGCTACCGAAACTTCAGGGTTCGCCTGGTGGCGATTGTTCTCATTGATACCCGGGCCTTCCCAGCGATAAATATAATTTCCTCCATTTGCTGAATCACCGAGCTCAACACTGGTAATATTGCAATCCAGTGTCTGATTGGTTCCTGCATTGGCGGTCGGTAGTTCTATTTGAATGATTTCCAGAGTTTGATCAGAAGTGCAGCCAAATGCATCTTCAACGGTGACGGCATAATTTCCAGGATTGGATATTTCAATCGAAGGCGAGTTGGCGCCATTCGACCAGCGGTAAGCAGTGTAGCCAGGTGTCACCTGCAATTGGGTAGTCAAACCTCGGCAGAAGAAAGTATCCCCTTCGATGTCGATTTGAGGCGCCATGTTTTCAATAACTTCAGTAGAAGCCTTACCAATGCAGCCATTGACATCGGTGACCTCCACTTTAAAAGTGCCGCCTTGCTGAATCTGGATAGAAGGTTGATTTTGACCGTTGGACCAGCGGTATGTCTGAAAATTTTGATTTATCTGTAAAGTAACTTCTTCTCCATCGCAAATAGCAGCGGGTCCTACAATAACCGGTACGGGTTTTTCAAATCCCTGAACCTGAATGCTGGTCTGATTCGAACAACCATTGGAACCTGTCACGATAACGCTGTATGATCCAGGATTCAGAATATCAATGGTTGGCGTTTTAGCTCCATTTGACCAAAGAATATTCACAAAGTTCCCCGTTACGCTCAATTCAGTTGTATCGCCAATACAGAGGCTGTTTGCCCCTTGGATTTGCGCGGCGGGTGCCGGGTTTTCAAGCACATTGTAAGTAGCAGATGCCGTACAACCATTGATATCAGTGACTGTGAGCGTATAAACCGCTCCATTGGTAATGGTAATACTCCTGGAAGTGGCGCCTGTGGACCAGAGGTATTCCGGGAAATCAACCCCCGAGTCTAGTATAAGGCTGCTGCCCGAGCAAATGCTGGTATCAGCTGACACAGGAGGCGCGTCAACCTCGTAGGCATCCACGGTGAGGGAACCTGCACCCGAGCAGCCGTTGGCATCGGTTACGGTTACGGTGAATGTTCCATCTGAAAAAACGCGGGTTGTAGCCGTAGAATCTTGGTTTGACCAGAGATAGGTTACATAACTTTGAGTAGTTTCCAAAACGCCGCCAATATCCGGGCAGAAAGTAATATCGCCACGCACCTCCGGCTCTACGGCCGGAAACATGCTGAGGGTTAAAGAAGCCGTACCAATGCATCCTGCTGTGCTCTCCACTTCCAGCGTGTAAGTACCTGCTTGGTTGGTCTCGATAAATGGAGTGGTTCCTCCGTTTGACCAGGAATATTTTGCATAAACATCATCGGTTTCCAATCGGGTGATTTCGCCAGGACAAATGCCTGCTGCACCCCGGATATTCGGTGTTGGGGTATCATTTTCAATCACTTCTGCTGTGGCAATGCCCTCGCATCCCGTCTGGTCGGTTACCGTCAGGCTATAGGTATTACCAGAATCAACTGTAATATTCGGAGAAGTAGCAGCAGTTGACCATAAATAAGTGGAGAACCCCGCCGTTCCTGAAAGCTGGGTGCTTTCCCCTTCGCAAATATCCAGATCGCCGGAGATGGCTACATTCAATATTTCTTTTTTCCGAACGGTAATATTGGACTCAGCTGTGCAACCATCGGCTGCGGTAACGGTGACACTATAAGTTCCTGAATCTGTAACATCAATAGTAGGTGTTGTGGCACCATTTGACCAAAGATACCCTGAAAAGGCAGTGCTGGTGCGCAAAGTCGTATTCTGGTTAAAACAAAAGACCGTATCGCCGAGGATTTCGGTTTCCGGTTTGACCGATTCGGTGGTGGTCACTTCGGCGGTTCCTTCGCAGCCATCGGCATTGGTCACGGTGACCCGGTAAGCGCCGGCTTGCAAAATATCGATGGTTTGGGTGGTGGCGCCGTTTGACCAGCGATAGCTTTGGTAGCCGGGCCCTGCGTCGAGGGTAAGTGGATCGTCTAAACAAATGATGGTACCACCCTGTAAGGTTGGTTGCGGCGGATCGGAGCGGAGTACTTCTATCGTACTGGAGTTGGTGCAATTATTTGAATTAGTGACAGTTACGCTATAAGAGCCGGGCGTATTTATTGAAATCGTACGCGAAGTAGCGCCATTCGACCAAAGATAATTTTGGTACCCCGTGCCTGCATCCAGTGTAGTGGATTCTCCGATACAAAGAATATTATCGCCGGTGATCGCAGGCGAGGTGTTGCCCAAAACAGTGATGTACACATCATCCGCCAGGACGCATTCACCATCCGAAAGGGTTAAAATGTATTGCAGTTCACCCTGAAAATCGTCAGGGATCGTAATTGTGGGCTGAAGTTTATTCACGTCATCAAGAAAACTCAGGGCTTCCGGTGTGCCAATCCAATTATAAACAGCTTTGGAACTTACGCCATTTGCAGTTGCACCAATTTGAAAAGGTGCAATACCAGCACAGACATTTGTGTCTACACCTGCCGAAATATTTGCACTTTTACAAAACGGATTAGCCTGACAATTCAAATAAGGAGCTGCTGAACCACCCCATTCGAGCGTAAAACCTCTTGTGGTTCTGACAAAGTTATCGAGCATCAGGTAATAACCTTCCCCGGGTTGTACGATCATGGGCGCTACAAAGCCATTGCCATAAGCGCCTTCGCTGGTATCGGTTTCACCTCTGCCAAGCCCGGTTTGGGGGCAAAAATCGCAAAGCAGGTAAGCGAATGAGCAACGAGCAGGCTCGCCCAGGCTATCGCAGGAAAGATCAGGACCAAAAACCATGAAATCATAATCTTCGCCGAAGCCACCAAATGGAGTTATTGTGAATTCAATGACACTATTGGGGGGCATGTCTTGCCGAAATTCAAAATAATACCAGCCACTTCCATTTTCAGCGGTGGAATCACCTGCTTGAATAGCCAGTTCAAAGCATCCAAAACTATTATTCGGGTTGCTGAAATCGTCGATTCCTATACCCGTCGGATTGAAATTGACTGGTCCATCACTACAAATGATTTGAGCTGTAACGCAATCGGTGTTTTGCCCTGCTGCACTGACCGAGTACAGCAAACCATAAATCAGCATTAGTTTGAGTTTCCAAGACTCTCGCCACATCTTTTCATCGGTTTTTAGTAATGACTAAATATCCAACATCCCGCAACATGCAGGAACTTCATTCGGATATGGTCATGGAATTGTAGCATTTACTACTGGGGTCGGAAGATGTCTTTTGTTGTCCTGATAATGTTCGTGGTAGGAGTGTATCGTGGTTATCAGCTGTACCTGGTGCCAATTCTCATATCTTAAACAAAGATAATTTATATTTTTGAAAATATAGCATTTCTGTAATTGAATTTAAAACAATTACTAATAAGTAATTGAGAGCCATTCGATTACAAGCTGAATGTCACACGTTTCCATATTATATAATCTGGAAAATGGCATTTCAGCCGAAAGTTTTCGGATAGTACGTTTGTTTGAAAAGATTTAGTGTTGTGGTTGCTGACAGTAGTTCAGGCTAATAATGGGGGGAGGCGCCTGGGTTATTAACTACGGAAGCCAGCATTGTTTGTTTACGCCAAGCCGCGTCGTTTCATCTCTTTAAGTACCAGCTGATATTCCCGGCTCATATCACCCGTCACAGAAGAATTCTCCTGTGCCCGGCGAATCAGATAGGGTACTACTTCTCGTACCGGACCGTAAGGTACATATTTCGCGGCATTATATTCTGTTTTTGCCAAATTAAATGTCAAATTATCACTCATGCCATATAGCTGACAGAACAAAAGATGCGGATGATCCCTTGGGATACCCCTTTGAGCAATCAGTTCCGCCTGCAACATAGCACTTTCTGCATTATGCGAAGCATTACAGGAAGCAATTTTTTCATAATTATCCACACAAAAACGTACTGCTGTATTGTATGCATCATCGGTTGCGGCTTTATTCGGGTGGATAGGAGAGGTGTAACCCATTTTAGCCGCCCGCTCGCGTTCCTTTTCCATGTAAGCGCCACGTACCAGCTTGGCTCCCAGCACATAACCTTCTTTCTTGGCAAGGTTGAAAGAATGCATGAGGTACTGCAACTGGTCGGTGCGGTATAGCTGAAAAGTATTAAAAACTACCGCCCGTTCCCGGTTATAACGTTTCATCATCAGATTTACCAGATGATTGATCGTATCCTGAATCCAGGTTTCCTCGGCATCAATAAATACGCTTACATTTTTTTGGCTGGCTACATAACAAATCGCATCGACTCGTTTCAGCACATTTTTATATTCGGCGCGTAATTCTTTGCTCAATACATCCCCGCGTTGAATGGCTTCCAGCAGTTCAAAACGTGCCAGTCCCGTCACTTTTGTACTTACCATCGGCACGCCCGGGGTTTGCGAGGCAAATTCGATCGCCCGGATGATTTCATTCATCGTATGATTAAAATCTTCCTCTTTTTCCTTGGCTTCAGCGCCGTAATCCAGCACCGTCAGTACATTTTGTTTTTGAAGATGTTCAATCGTTTTCAGGGTTTCGAGCAAGGTCGTACCTCCGCAGAATTGCTCATAAATCGTGTTTTTGACAATGCCTTCCACAAATGGCAGGTGCATTTTTATTGCGGCTATTCCCAACTTGGAGCCAATGCCTACGAGCCAATGCTTGTTCATCAGCGCAAATAAGCGTGCAGACTTAGCCAGCGCTTCATCTGATTTTCCGGCAAAAGCAACTTCTGTGTTTGTAAAATCCGGGAGTGCGTGCTGATCACGCATTTCACTGGTAGTGGCAGCATTTGCAGTAGCTTTATTCGTCAAGTTTTCTGTCTTACCCATATTTTGAAGTTGTGGTCGGCTATTAAAATTTGATAAATCAGACCTTTATTGGTTCCAAATGGACCAAGCGCGCTTGGCCTGTCCATTTAACATTGCTAATCCGTTCATGGTTGCGGCTCCCTGTTGCTTCCCTTTTTGCAAAAAAGTAGTCTCTAAAGGATTGTAAACCAGATCGTACAACAGGTGCCGATTGCCTAGGCAATGATACGGAATATCGGGATAATTTTCAATAGCCGGCGCCATTCCGACGGGGCTTGTATTGATAATTAACAAATAAGGATCAAGCGATATATCTTTCAGCTTTTCGTAGGTCAGATCACCTTTTTGGGAATCCCGCGAAACCGTCTTCCAGGCAATGCCCAGTTGATCCAGCACAAACATAACCGCCTTGGCTGCGCCCCCCGTGCCGAGGATCAAGGCATTTTCGGGCGGGCTTTTATGGTCTTTTAAAAATTGCTTTAAAGAACTTTCAAATCCAAAAGCATCTGTATTATAGCCGGTTAACTTACCGTTTTCCACCAAAATAGTGTTGACGGCGCCAATCGCCGCAGCGCCTGCGTCCAGCTCGTCGAGGAAGGGTATTACCTGCTCTTTATAAGGAATGGTGACATTCAAACCCCGAAAATTCGGGAAAGTCTGAATCAGTTCGGGAAAATCCTGAATGGTTTCCAAAGGAAATAATTCGTAAATAGAATCTGTAATGCCTTCTTCCTCAAATTTTTGTGTAAAATATTTTTTGGAAAAAGAATGCGACAAAGGGTACCCGATCAGCCCAAAGACCCTGCGGTATTGTAATAAGTCGGAAGATGCATTAAACTTTGGCATTGTCCTGAATTGCTGGTGCAAGTTTTTCAATGAGGAAAACTACCAAAAAGCCGACAACCATGCAAATAAGTACGCCGGGAATCGAAGGATCGCCTTCAAATTGGGCCGGGAGTACGCTTTTTTCCAGGAACGGAATTCGCTCGCCGCTACTATTTACACGATATTCCAATACATTACGCCAGGGCCAGATTTTATTTAGTGAACCTATCATAAAACCGGTCAGCAAAGCCAGCGTTTGGTTATGATATTTCCGGAACATCCAGGTGAGCACGCGCGAAAACGTTGCCATGCCGGTCAGACATCCCACTGCAAAAACAATTACAATCAACAGGCTTTTGGCATCAAAATTTTGTAATAAGCTCTTGACCGTGCCGATCACCGTCGTGTACATACCCATGAGCAATAACACAAAACTCCCGGAGATGCCAGGCAGCATTAGAGCCGAGATCGCAATCGCGCCCGATAAAAACACAAACCACAGTGCTTCCGTGCCCTGGGCCGGCGCCGCTACGGTGATGTAAAACGCAATACCCGTGCCGACGATCAGGGCGATGATCTCCCCGGTGCCCCATTGTTTCACCATTCTTCCGATAAAAATCGCCGAGGCAACAATCAATCCGAAGAAAAATGCCCATAGGAATTTGGGGTAGTTCTCCATCAGGTGGGAAACGCCGAAAACCCCGGTAATTACGCCAATTGCCATACCACCAAGTAGAAAAACGACGAAAATTCCATCAATTTTTTCCCAGGCCTGCCGAATGCCGCCTTTGCGTAAAGCATTGATTACCTCCGGGCCAAGAATATTCTTGATTGCAGCCAGAAGCCGCTCGTAAATGCCTGTGATAAAGGCAATTGTGCCACCTGAAACACCGGGAATCACTTCAGCGATGCCCATCGCCAGCCCGCGCAGGGCAATCAGTATGTTGGTTTTCAAATTCATGCGGCAAAGGTAATAATTTGGGTGAAAGGGTGATAAGAGGGACATTTAATATTTTAGGAAATCATATGATCTTCCACCCATCATTATCTGATTTGGAAAACTGTTAATGATGAACCCAGATATCAAGATTAACTCAAAGACGGCTTAGTGTTCCGACTTCGAAATAATATGTTTATAGGCGTGTTTTTTAATATTTTCACTTTAATTACTTGCTTGTTATCTGCATTATTACTACATTGCATTATTATTATTTTTGCACCATATACTGTTTGTAATTAAGGGTGTAAATAGTTTGTAATTTTTTAACCCAATTAAACCGATTTATTATGATATTCTCATATCAACATCCGATTTAACGACTTATAAGCGGGAAATAATGTCGCAATCAAATTAGGTCGTGAAAGCTTACCTGTCAAGCAATACCCGAAGATGAAAGTTACGAATGTAAAGTTTTGATTCACAGTACCGATTCAAAAATCAATCTATAGTGTGGGCTGAAATTACTATTGGCAATTAATTATTGTAATAAACTAAATATTATATTAATATATTTAATATAAAGGATTTTAGCAGAGGGAAGTAGGTACTTGCTGGGTCTTCTAAAGGGGGAAGGACTCGGCAAGTCTTTTTTGCTACCTCATTTGTTTCCATGCATTAATGAGCCCGTTGGTGGAGCTGTCGTGCGAATTTACAGGCGCATCGCTTTTTAATTCCGGCAGAATTTTCTTCGCCAATTGCTTGCCCAGTTCCACGCCCCACTGATCGAAGCTGAAAATATTCCAGATCACGCCCTGCACAAAGATTTTATGCTCGTACAGCGCAATCAGACTGCCCAGCGTGCGCGGCGTAAGTTGCTTCACTAAAATGGAATTGGAAGGTTTGTTGCCCGTGAAAACCTTGAAAGGCTTCAAAAAACTGATTTCCTCAGCTGATTTTCCTTCTTTAATGAGTTCCGCTTCCACTTCTTGCTCGGTTTTGCCCATTAGCAGGGCTTCGGTTTGCGCAAAAAAGTTGGATAAAAGCAAGGTATGATGCTCGCCAATTGGATTGTGACTAATCGCCGGCGCAATAAAATCGCAGGGAATCAGGCGGGTACCCTGATGGATCAACTGATAAAAGGCGTGCTGACCGTTGGTGCCCGGCTCACCCCAAATGATCGGTCCGGTTTGATAGGTGACTGTTTTGCCATCGCGCCCCACGTATTTGCCGTTGCTTTCCATATTGCCTTGCTGGAAATATGCCGCAAAGCGGTGTAAATACTGATCGTAGGGTAAAATCGCTTCCGATTCGGCATCAAAAAAATTGACGTACCAAACGCCGATCAAAGCCAGGATAACCGGGAGGTTTTTATCTAAATCTGCGGTACGGAAATGCTCGTCCATCGCATGAAATCCTTCCAGCATTTCCTGAAAATGATCGAAGCCAACGGTGCAGGCAATCGAGGTACCAATTGCCGAGGTCAGGGAATAGCGACCGCCGACCCAGTCCCAGAATTCAAACATGTTCTCCGGTGCGATGCCAAATTGTTGCACGCCTTCCGCATTGGTGGAAAGTGCCGCGAAGTGCTTAGCTACCTGGGCTTCATCTTTGGCGTGTTCCAGGAACCAATCGCGGGCGGTGTGGGCGTTGGCCATGGTTTCCTGGGTGGTGAAGGTTTTGGAAGCAATGAGGAACAGCGTGCTTTCGGGCGATACGCGTTTCAGCGTTTCGGCGATATGCGTACCATCTACATTGGATACGAAATGGACATGCATACCCGGCTGCCAGTAAGGACGCAGCGCTTCTGTGACCATCAGCGGACCAAGATCAGAGCCACCAATACCAATATTTACAATATCTGTAATGCGTTTACCGGTGTAACCTTTCCATTCGCCCGACAGGATTTTTTTAGAGAAAAATTTCATCTGCGCCAGCACGCCTTTTACCTCCGGCATCACGTCTTTGCCTTCCACTGTAATCGGGCGGTCGGAGCGGTTGCGCAGCGCGATATGCAGCACAGCACGGTTTTCGGTTTCATTAATGGGTTCTCCGGCAAACATTTGTGCGATGGCGTCTTTTACCTTGGTTTCCTCGGCGAGTTGCAAAAGCAAATTCAAGGTTTTCGGGGTGATAATATTTTTGGAAAAATCAACCAGCATGTCTTCAAATTGCAGGGAAAAACGTTCAAAGCGTTGAGGATCAGCCGCAAATAGATCACGCATATGCCGATCTTTCATTTGGGTATAATGCGATTCGAGTTGCTTCCAGGCTTCGGTTTGGGTTGGATTTTGTCGGTTCAACATGATAATCTTCGGATTTTAGGTAAGAGATAATGTAAAAATCACACTAATTTGTCAATTCCACTCTACGGATGACAAATTTTTTAAAATTAAATGCCCCTGGACGCTCCCATGATTCTCCTCTCTAGGTTTCAAAGTCCCTGAGCTCCAAGTCACCCAGTCTCCAAGTCACTTCTTCCTTCCCACAAACAGCACATACTCCCAAATCCCACCATATGCAGATTTTACTTCCTCCACCAGCGAGTCGAATTCGGTTTGTAATAATGGCAGCAAATGACTGTCCATGCGCACGTGGTTATTGCCCATATGGCGTTTGAACCAGCCAAAACGCGAGTCATGGAAGTCCACCACTGCGATGGCGCCGCCGGGCTTGAGGTCGGCTTTTGCTTTGAGGATCAGGTCCTTCCATTGCGGATTGATCATGGTCAATGAATAGGAAAACAGAATAACGTCCACCTTACCGGTAAATGCGGTTTCGTCGGGCATGTAAGGTTTTTCGAGCAGGGTGACGCGGTCGGCATAAGCCCGGGTATTCTTTTTGGAAAGCGCGATCATATCGGCGGAAACGTCCATGCCGGTGAGTCTGGCATTGGGGAAGATTTGCGCCATGCGGGAAAGATTATAGCCGGTACCACAGCCTACCTCAAGAATATGAATGTTCGCGGAATCCGGGAAAGGAAACATTTGCAAAATGCGTTTGCGACCGAACAAAAATGTCCAGCGCGTGGCATCATAAATTTTGGATTGTAACCGATAATAACGGCGCATGGTTTGGTTTTGCGTCGCTGCATCATCTGTAAAGTTGGTATTTTTCAAAATATAATAATTTAAAACCAAAGATAGAAAGTGTTTCAAATCCTCAACTTCAAAGCCCTTCAACTTTCTTTATTTCACAATTCCCATATATACACTCGCGTAAGTGCCTACGCGATCCTGTTCGTGGATTTCCAAGGTCTTTTCATGTTCAAACTCCACTGCATCCAGCACAAAATCCGGGAAAAAGTCAATTTTTTCTGCTGCCGAACGCAGGAGAATCTTGGTGCCGGGCTTGCTATTTTGCAAAATCAATTGCCACTCTTCTTCCAATGCAGGTACATTGTTTGCAGCCAACCAATCCTGGTGATCCAGCAAGATATAATGCGAATACGGTTTTGGATTGTTTTCCAAAAACTGGCTGATCGTTGAAGTATGTGTTTTTACTTTGTCTGCCTGTTCGCGTATAATATCGAAATTATTACGCTTTAAATAGGACGGGCTGCAAGATTCTGTATAAGAGCCATTTACATATAATCTCCAAAAATAATTATCATGTAATGTAAGCTTGGTAAATACTTTGCGGAGGCTTTCCTGCACATAACCCATAGCGCCGCGCTCGTATTTATCTATAAAAAGTTCCTGCTGACTACGAGGTACGCCCACTAGACTCATGGTCACGTGGCGGTTGATCACCCATTCCATCAGTTTATTCAGTAGCTTTCTTTCGATTTCGTAATATATAGCAGCTTGTCTTTCAACGGAATCTGCTTCAAACATTTGCTGTACTTTATCATAAAGCTTGCGCTGCGCTTTCAAATACTGGTTGGTCAGCCAGGCAAAAGTTCCAGAGGTGCTGTAATGATAGAATGTTTTGCGAATGCCCTTGCCATTAAAATAATTCAGGTTTTTATCCCAGTATTTCTGGGCATATTCGGGAAGTATATCGCGCAGTTTGTCGTTGTATAATTCCTTAATATCGGTGTGCGCCCCTTTGCCGAACATTTCAAACAAATCGTCAAAATCACCGGCTTTAAAGGTCGCCAGTTTAAGCTGAAGCAGCGAGTTTTGCCGGGGATTCACGTCAATGCAATTGATCTGGCGAGGACCGTCCAACAAGTAATCCAGGGCATTGCAGCCGGCGCTGGTAATCATCACGATCTCACTGTTCTGGTCAAATTCAAGCAACTGGCGGTCGCAGCGAGGGTCTTCCCAACAGGTGTTATAAACGAGGTTCTTGGAATGTACTTGCCTAAAAACCCAGTCTCTCAATCCGTTTAGTTTTTCCACTTTGTTTGGATTTATTGACTTCAAATCTGTCTTTTTTGTCATAGATGTTGCCACAATTGGTTAAAGTTTTGGGCTTAATTTTTTGATTATCAATAATATAAGTTCTTTTTTCAAAATTTCCGAGCCCCCAAAGTTACGAAATTGCTGATTTTTTATAAACAAAAAATGGATTGGCTCATGAAACTGTAGCCTTGGTTGTGATTTGCCGTTCAATGAAGCGGTAAATATCCAATTGTGCACGCAGATTTGGTGTAAGCGGTAGTGAAGCGCGATAGGCATTACTCAATTCTGCGTCTATTGTTCTTGCTTTCATGTTGTCATTCCACTGAATATCAATGATTTTTCGCATTTCTGCAAATAATTTCGGGTCATAAATCGGCGCAGCTACCTCCACCCGGCGATCGAGGTTGCGGGTCATCCAATCCGCCGAGGCAATATACATGACTTCCTCCCCGCCATTCGCAAAGATATAGACGCGCGCGTGCTCCAGAAAACGATCGATGATGCTGATGACTTCAATGTTTTCGCTCATGCCTTCTACACCGGGAATCAGACAGCAAATGCCACGTACAATAATCTGAATCCGCACGCCCGCCTGACTGGCTTCGTAGAGCTTATCGATCATGGCCGTATCTTCCAGGCTGTTCATTTTCAATAACATATAAGCTGGTTTCCCGGCTTTGGCGTTGTCGATTTCACGGTCGATCATACCCTCAAAACGATTGCGCAGGGTGAACGGCGAGACCAGTAAGTGCTTGCTATGTGGCACAATGATGCGGCGTTCCAGCAAATCAAATACCTGAGCGGCTTCATTAGCCAAGCGTTTGTCGGCAGTCAGCAGGGCGTGGTCGGCGTAGAGCCGTGATGTTTTTTCGTTGAAATTTCCGGTTCCGATGTAAGCAAAATGTTGCCATTCTTCGCCACTCATTCGGTTGATTAACAGGAGTTTAGTGTGTACTTTGATGCCGGGATAACTGTAATAAACCTTGGCGCCGGACTTCTCCAATTGCTCACCCCATTGCAAATTGGTTTCTTCATCGAAACGAGCTTTCGCTTCCACAAAAATGACCACGGTTTTACCCTGTTCGCAGGCGTATTGCAAGGCTTCTACCACGGCGGATTTGGAGCCAACCCGATATAAGGTAATTTTAATACTTCGCACCTGCGCATCGTCGGCGGCTTCGCGGATGAGTTGAGGTATATAATCAAATTTTTGATAAGGAAAATGTAATAATAAATCTTTTTCTTGTATCAAATTCATAATGGAATCAGCGTGTTCCAGTTCGGGATGGGGCAGTGGCGGCAGCGGTTCATCGTGTAATAATTGATCTTGAACAGGATTTGGGAATTTAAAAAAATCATTAAAATTATGATATCGGGCGCCGGGAATGATATCATGTTTGCTCAATTGAAAAATATCTTTAAGTTGGGAAAGAAGTTCCCCGGGCATGCTGCTGTCGTACAAAAAGCGCGTGGGCAGCCCAATATCCCGATCTTCTAGTCCTTGCTTGATTTTTTCGAGCAGATCACCGGAGAATTCATCTTCGATGTACATCTCCGCGTCGCGGGAGAGCTTTATGGCGTAAGCCTTTGCCACCGGGCGCTTGAAAATTTCTTCCAGATTAAACCGGAGGATATCATCCAGAAAAGTGATGTAATGATTTGATTCAGAGGTAGGTAACTCGATAAAGCGCGGAAGCTTGTCAGAAGGAATATTGACGATCGATAAATCTTCACCGTCGGCAAATTGCACTACAAAATACAAAGCCGCATTCTCCAGAAAGGGTATATCACTATCCTCATCCATCGGTGTCGGATGCACCAGCGGGTAGATTTTTTCAAAAAAAAATTTCTTGGCAAATTGTTTTTGCGGCTCGTTATAAGCTTGATTATCAACGATAAAAATACCTCGTGCTTCCAGCTCCGGAAGGATTTCCTTGCGGAACAGTTCGCCAAATTCCTGTTGCTGCTGCTGCACCATTTTCCGGATCTGCTTCAGCTCTTTTTTGGGCTTGACATCAAGTTTTTTACGTGTTTTCTTTTTCAAATCCTTGAAACTTCGCAGCGAAGCTACCCGGACTCGGTAGAATTCG
Organism: uncultured Saprospiraceae bacterium; assembly: GCA_964523725.1. Taxonomy (GTDB): domain Bacteria; phylum Bacteroidota; class Bacteroidia; order Chitinophagales; family Saprospiraceae; genus JADJNW01. The sequence goes on along the minus strand of CAZGAU010000097.1, from coordinate 1,987 downwards.
TCGAGATTAGAACTGTAGATTGCCAGAAATTTAATCCGTTCGTACAGCGGAACCTGTTTATCCTGAGCTTCTTGTAATACCCGGTGATTAAAAGCCAACCAACTCACATCTCGCGAGACATATTCAAAAGCCTGCATGTCAATTTTTGCACCAAAGATAACAAAACCACTTTAGTTGAGCGGAACGTTTGGAAGACAAGTTGGCAGTTTTTAGAGATCAGGTAAAATTCAGACCCGACGATTTGTTGTTACTTAACAATTAGCTAGAAAAGTGCAACTTCTTCTTTTTCAGTCAGTTCGCTACCAAGAAATTTGAGCATGTAGGTCTTGAGCATTTCTCTTATGCGGCGGAATTCGGTGAGCGTAGCAGCAGGAGTGCCCACAAACTGAGCAGGATCGGGAACGCTGAGGTTGAAAAATTTATTGGCAGTAATAAAATTTGGAATCTGGTCGGAAATTTCATCACAAACGCTGATCACGTAGTCGAAATGTTGACCGGCATACACATCCACTAACTGTGAAGTATGCCAGGAAATATCGATACTATCCTCCGCCATTACCTTGATAGCTAAAGGATGTACTTCATTTCGGCGAAGCCCGGCGCTGAAATACTGCGCTTTTTCCTCGCCATAAAACTTGAGATAGCCCTCTGCCATTTGACTTCGGCAGGAATTACCTACGCATAGGACCAGAACCCGTTTCATGCCAATGAGTTTACAAATAGTTAATGTAAAACTAACACACAAAGTTTAAAATTTCAGCAAACTTCCGCGGGAAAAAGTCTTAAACCTAGCATTTACGATAGAACAAAAAAACAATTGATTGATAAGTTCCTGGAATTGAATAGCTAAAACCTGACTTTTTATCCAATGCTTTTTTCATTTATATTAAATGATGCTAACCAAGCACTAAATACAATATCAACACCACGATCATCGCCGCCACTCCCTGCAAGCCCGTCATCACCGTGTAGTTTCGGTACGCATCGCGCATGCTGATGCCGCTGAATTGCGAGACCACCCAAAAGTAACTGTCGTTGGCATGCGACACCGTCATGGCGCCCGCGCCCACCGCCAGCACTGCCAAGGACAACTCGATGCTGCTGTCAAAACCAACCGCAGGTAACAAGGGCGCCAGTATGGAAGAAGTGATCACCAGCGAGGAGGTCGAAGAACCTTGCATGGTTTTCAACAAGGCCGCAATGCCAAACGCAAGCAACAATACAATGATTCCTGAATCCGCGCCATAGTTCATCCAGCCTTTGATGCTTTCCGCTAAAGTAGTGGCTTTCAACACGCCACCCAAAGCGCCGCCCGCGCCGGTAATAATTAAGATCGGTCCGGCCAGCTTGATGCCCTCTACCGTCCAGTTTGATTTTTCTTCTGTTTTGTACAATCCAAAGGCAATACCCACGCCGATTAATAAAGCAACCACCGGTTGACCCAAAAAAACCAGGATGTTCGCCAAAGCAAGCTCCCATTGCAGAAATTTAATCACGGATGCCAGCGCGATCAGGACAATTGGTATGCCAATCGGTAACAAGGACTGAGCCAACGTGGGGCCTTGTGTTTTTGTTTCCTCCTCAATGTATGGCAATTCGGTTTGTATCTTTTGCCCTTGCCGGCTGGCCCACCAGTACGCCACGCCGACCGTTGGAATGGTTACAATCAACCCCAGGATCATAATCAATCCAATGTGATCACCGGCGCCCATATTGCCCGCAGCCGCAATAGGACCTGGCGTAGGCGGGATCAAGGTATGCGCCGTGTACAATCCCGAAGCCAAAGCCAGCGCCAACGCGCCCTGCGAGGCTTGTGACTTTTTTGCTACCGCATTTTTTAATCCCGATAGAATGATGAACCCGCTGTCACAAAACACGGGTATGCCTACTACCGTGCCGATCACGCTCATCGCCAGCGTAGGTCGTTTTTTACCCAACCATTGCAAGACCGCATCCGCCAATCGTAGCGCCGCACCCGACTTTTCCA
>CAZGAU010000096.1:4830-20257 GCA_964523725.1 uncultured Saprospiraceae bacterium | reverse complement strand
AATTGCCGGCCAAAGTCTCCAGATAGCCCTGGCAGATGCGCCATAAATCCGGACGTGCGACTTGTCTTTCTTTCAAAGCCTGCCGGACAAAATCGTGCAGGCCGATCACGTACTCACCGGCTCGCGCGCGCGGATAGCCCAGACGCCGGTTGTGTGCCTTTTCATCATTAAACCCGTTGCCCAAAAGGTCTTTTTCCAGTTTGCGAATTTCATTGACGAGCAAAATCTCCAGATGAGGGTTCTCGGGGTCGAGTTCATACACCTTGCGCATTTCTTCCAAAGCCTTGCTATCATTGATTTTAGCTCGCAACACATACAGCGTTGCCCGTTCCCGGTCGCTTTGGCACATTAGTTCGCATTGACGCCATTCCTCATCGGTGGTGATTTTAAAACTCCGAAATGCTGACTCCGCTTTGCTTGGGCAGTTTTCAAACACTTTGGAAAAAATATACGAAGCCTCCACATTGCGCCCCAGCGACATCAGCGCACCTGCCCGGTGCCCTTCGATCCAGTATTCCACGATGCTCGGGTCAAAGTCGATTTGCGGCATCAGATAATCGTACAAACTCAGCACCTGCGCGTATTTTTTGGCATAATGCGCCAGCCGAATGATCTGGTAAGCGTAGCGCAGTTTAATATAATGCGATTCTGCTTGCCGAAACAGGGATTTTCCCGTTTCGATCAGCCGCCCCATGGCGGCGGTGTCACGGGGAGGAATTTTCCAGGGGTCGTCACCCACTGTCACGTGCGGTTCGCATAGCTTGGCGTAGATCATATAATCTACCGTTTCGTAGCAATCGTGGCGCTTAATGTACTCTGCAAACGAGTTGCCTCTGAACGGATACGAAAGACGTTGCCCACTCATATTCATTTCCGTCCGCAATTGTCTCAGTTCGTTTTCCGTAGTATTATAAATGAAAGCCCGGATATCTTCTGCTTTGGCGCGATTGCAGTAGCGTTCCTTCCATTCGTCCACATTGTCGCGTTGCTGCGCTACCGGCTGCCCGCCGAATGCTTCATAAATGGCTTTGATATCCAGCAAAACCGGCGCCGAGGAAATCCGCGCATCAATAATATTGGGATTGATGAAAGAATAGCCCCTAAACCCATAAGAACCTGGCGTACAATCACTTGAAACTTTTACTGGCAATAGAAGGATAGATAAGGCGAGAAGCGTTTTTAGAAATCGGGATATTGAGATATGAATAGGATCAAACAGCCTGCCAAATATAGGCTGCCGACTTTCGACTATAAACCTTCGACTATTGACTGGAAAATTTTTCACAAACCGATTCCAAAACTTCATACGGAATATATTTTATCGTCGTGGTATCCAAATGGTAAAACGCCACCGTCAGGTTATTATACTTAAATTTATTTTTTAATATGCTTGTTGCTTGTAAAAGTAGTGCTGTGTCAATCGCTTCAGTGCGGATGCGGTCGTCTTTATACAAATAATAGCCGTCAAGATACGTACTTTTCGTTACCTCAAAACGGTTGTCGGCGAGTTTTTGAAAGCGGGTGGTGTCGGTCAGTTGCTCGGGGCGCAGGTTGTTGATTAACCGAATCATACGCCCATCTCGAAAGAGAACGCCCCAGGCAAAGATTGGCAAAGCGACATCCAGCGGTAATTGGTAATTAGCGTTTGGTGTCAGGTAATACTGCGCAATTTGAAGGTTTAAGATACTGTTTTCTTCCTGCCAGCGCTCAAGGTCGCCGGTGTTGTAAAACATCAGCATACCTTTGTCCACAGGCGGTACACCGGTTTGCTCATGGTCCCGGAGCTGGTGCAACCTGATCGTCGCAGACAATTGAATATCAGTATTTTTTGCTTTAAAATTTTCCAAAAACTGAAAAAAGCGATCCCGGGTCGAAGCGGTCCAGTCACAATCAAATTGCACTTCGCGCAGGGGTTGGCCGGGCAATTGCTGCCATAATTGCTGCAATTTTTCATCCACGCGCTCCGCCAGCCAGGCTATTTTTTCATCCGGCAGATTCTGAAAAGTTCGATTGGTAATAAAGACGCAGGGAACGATCTCAAATTTGGCAACTTCTCCAATCGCTATTTCTGCCAATGGCACCGGCATCTCACGTGCCGCATCCCATTCCACATCGAAGAATTTGGCGTAAAGTGTTTGCACCCCCAGCGAATCGAGATAAGCAATTTCGGTAGCAGTAAGTGCCAGATTCGTTTGCCAATGGTAAAAGGCCGGCTGAATCGTACGTTCTTTTTGACAAGCAGTATTCAAAGTGAAAAACCAAACAATTAGAATTTTCACCAAACATTTTTTAATGCTGAAACTTCCGACTTCCCACTTCCCACTTCCCACTTTCATATCAACCCCTCCCGGATCAGATCATGCAAGTGCAAAAAACCTACGAAATTACCATTGTCATCCACCGCAATCAACTGTGAAATACTATTCGCGCGAAGCATCTCCAAGGCATTCACAGCCAGCGCATTACAGTTTATGATTTTTGGATTGGCGCCCATAATATCCTTGGCCCGCAGATTCGAGAAATCTTCCCCCCGGGAAAGCATGCGGCGCAGGTCGCCATCGGTAATAATGCCTTTCAGTTTGCCCATATCATCGAGTACGGCGGTAGCCCCCAGGCGTTTGGAAGTCATTTCCAGGATCGTGTTGGGAAGATTCTCATCGAGGTGAACGGCAGGTTTTTCATTTTGCGGATAAATATCACTGACCCGCAGGTACAATTGCTTGCCCAAGGCCCCGCCCGGATGAAACTGCGCAAAATCCTGAGGCGTAAAACCCCGCAGCGCCAGCAATGCCGTAGCCAGCGCGTCGCCGAGCGCCATCTGAGCCGTGGTGCTGGCGGTAGGCGCCAGATTATTGGGGTCGGCTTCCTGATCTACCGGCGTGTGCAGCACGTATTGCGCGTGCTTCGCCAGAAAAGACTGCGGATTGCCCACCATGCCAATCACCGCGCTGCAAAGATTTTTGACCAGGGGCACCAGCACTTTGATTTCGGGGGTTTCGCCGCTTTTGGACAGGCACAGCACCAGATCCGTAGGGCGAATCATGCCCAAATCACCGTGAATGGCGTCAGCGGCGTGCATGAAAAGTGCCGGCGTACCAGTAGAATTCAAGGTTGCCACAATTTTCTGAGCGACGATTGCGCTTTTGCCAATCCCGGTGACGACCAACCGGCCCTGCGAGGAAAAAATAGCTTTAACACATGCAACAAAGTCACCGTTTATACTGATTTTCAATGCATTAAGCGCACTCTCTTCAATTTCGATCGTTCTTCGTGCAGTTTTTACAATAAGTTCTTCGGATTTCACAATTTTTTTTATTATTTTTGGCTGCTTTTTTAAAAATGGTAGAATTGTTCAACACAACTATCTGATAAAAAAAGCGTTAGAGATTGTCTAAAAATAGATTCTTGTTGGTATATTGAAGGATAATAGATGGTTAATTTTTGATATTGGATGCAAATTTATTGTAAACATCTAATATCCAATTGTGTAAAATCTAATAATCCCAATAAATGTCTATCTACGGATAGCGGCCGAAATTTACATCAAAATTAGAAAAGTGAGCCATGACTGCAACGAAAGAAACCTTGCGGGATGCATTGCAGCTGTATTTCGGGTTTGACAACTTTAAGGGTAATCAGGAAGCGATTATCAAAAGTGTTTTGAACGGTAAAGATACCTTTGTGATCATGCCCACGGGCGGCGGCAAATCCCTTTGCTACCAGCTCCCTGCGCTGATGCTTGATGGCACTGCCATCATTATCTCCCCTCTTATAGCCCTTATGAAAAACCAGGTTGATTCTATACGCGGCTACAGTCAAAACGACGAAGTCGCGCATTTTCTCAATTCTTCGCTGACCAAAGCGCAGATGAAACTGGTAAAACAGGACATCAGCGATGGCAAGACCAAGCTCTTGTTTATCGCGCCGGAAACGCTTACCAAAGAGGAAAACGTGGAGTTTTTCCAGCAGGTAAACGTATCCTTTGTTGCGGTGGACGAAGCGCACTGTATTTCTGAATGGGGTCATGACTTCCGCCCGGAATACCGCAAAATCCGCGCCATGCTGGATGCCATCGGCGAAGATATTCCCGTAATCGCCTTGACCGCTACTGCTACGCCCAAGGTGAAATCTGATATTGTAAAAAACCTGAATATGGACGAGGTAAACATGTTCGTTTCCTCGTTTAACCGGGAAAACCTGTACTACGAAGTGCGCCCCAAAGGCAAGCTCGACCAGGTGATGAAAAGTATCGTACAGATCATTAAAGGAATGCCAGGACAATCGGGGATCATTTATGTGCAAAGCCGAAAATCAGCCGAGGACATAGCTAAAACACTGGTAGTCAATGACATAAAAGCTGCGCCTTATCACGCCGGTCTAGATGCCAAAACTCGCAGCCAAACGCAGGATGACTTCCTGATGGAGGAACTGGACGTGATTGTGGCGACCATCGCTTTCGGGATGGGTATTGATAAACCGGATGTGCGTTTTGTCATTCACTTCGATATTCCGAAAAGTATTGAAAACTATTACCAGGAAACCGGCCGTGCCGGCCGTGATGGACTGGAAGGCAGATGTATTGCCTTTTATGCTTATAAAGATATTTTAAAGCTTGAAAAATTCCTGCGCGACAAACCCGTGGCTGAACGCGAGATGGGCGCCCAGCTCATGCAGGAAGTAATGGCTTATGCCGAAACCACCGCCTGCCGTCGCAAGTTTTTGCTGCATTATTTCGGAGAAGCCTACGATGATTCGGAATGCGCCAATATGTGCGATAATTGCCGTTTTCCAAAGGAAAAAACCGAAGTTAAAAAAGAGATGCAACATGCACTGAAAGCAATCGTGGATGTGGATGAGAATTTTGGCATCAAAACGGTGATCGATTTCCTGACCGGCAAGGAAACCAAGGAAATGAAGGATTACCGCTTTGACCAGAAAGAAATATTTGGAATTGGTAAAGAAAAAGACGAGAATTTCTGGAGTTCGGTATTGCGCCAGGCAATGCTCAATGGTCTGATTTACAAGGACATTGAAAGCTATGGCTTATTAAAAATGACCGATGACGGAAGGAAGTTTATCGAAAAACCTTATTCTTTCCAGATTCCAATGAATCATGATTACGACAAGGAAAGTGCCGAATCGGATGAGCCGGCAGGAAGAACCGCCGTACTCGATGATACGCTTCTCAATATGCTGAAAGATCTGCGCCGCCGCGAAGCCAAGCGCCTAGGTATCCCGCCATATGTAATTTTCCAGGATCCTTCGCTCGAAGATATGGCCACGCAGTATCCGATTAGCATGGATGATATGAGCAAAGTTAGTGGCGTGAGCAGTGGCAAAGCAACCCGCTATGCCAAGCCCTTTATCCAGCTTATCGGGAAATATGTGGAAGAAAATGACATTGAACGCCCAACGGACTTTGTAGTGAAGCAGGTGGCGAATAAATCCAAGCTGAAAGTCAGTATTATTCAGGGCGTAGATCGTAAGTCTCCACTGGAAGACATAGCCGATGCCAATAATATTACCATGGAAGAACTGTTGGAAGAGATGGACGCGATTGTCAATTCTGGCACCAAACTGAATATTGATTATTATCTGGAAGAAGCGATTGACGAATATACACACGAAGAGATCATCGAATATTTTATGTCATCCGACAATGGTTCAATAGAGAATGCCTTTGCGGAGTTGCGCGAGGACGATATTACCATGGAGGAGATCCAGCTCGTGCGGATCAAGTTCCTTTCGGAAATGGCAAATTAATAAGGATCAAGGTTTAATAGTTTAAAAGACTGGGGGTCAAGAGTTCAAAGTTGTTTTCCAAGAATGATTTTGAATTTTTGAGCCCCTTTTTATTTACCTGTTCTTCGGAGGAAATTCTATCTCATTCCTGTTTGTTATTCTTTAAAAATAAAAAAGCAGCCCAACTACTCGCCAGGCTGCTACAAAAACCAACTTCAAAAAGGGGTTTAGCGTAGATCTTTAGTTCGTGGAATTATTATAAATCATTCTATTCCCCTATATTTTTCGATAAAAGAGATACCATTATCGTATGTGACGGAGTCACAGGATTTTAAGGCGCTTGTCTTGTGATACAGGGCTATCTTTGAAACCGATTCATTCAAAATAGCAAACTTTGCTTCTGTATGACCAGCATGATCATCATAAAGCATAGATGTAGTTGCTACTTCCGGAGGAGTAATAAGTGTTTCGATATTTAATCGGTTTTGGGAGGAATGTAAGGGTAGGAGTTGCCTCCACTTAGCTTAAAACACGATGACCTTTAAAAATAATCGTGTAGTTTCTCTTCTGCAAAGTTAATACATTTGTAATAAAAGGCAATAGTCTGAGTGAGATATTCTTTTTTTTTAAGTAAAAAACTATTTACGGAGCGGTATCCTTTAGATGTTTTGCGGTTTCATCAAGCGCCTCAAAGAAGGCTTCTCCGTATTTTCGGATCAGGGCCTCTTTTACGAAACGGTACACCGGCATTTGGTGTTCCTTGCCCAAGGTACAAGCCGCCGAACAAATGTCCCAACGGTCGTAATTCATCGTTTCCATTTGATTTTCACCCTTTGGCGTGATCCGGATCGGGTACAAATGGCAGGAAACCGGTTTTTGAAAATCAATTGCCCCGGCACGATAAGCCTGCTCGATTCCGCATTGGGCTACACCTTGTTCATCACGTGTCATGTAGGCGCAGGCGGCGCCATTGATTAAAGGTGTCCCGTAATCGTCGGCATCTTCAAAATAAGTGTAAACGCCTTCGTTTTCAATCACTTGCCGGCCCACTTCGGTCAGGAAAGGCGCTACATCTTTATAAATTTGTTTCAGAATGGTCAATTCTTCCTCTTCCAATGGCGCACCATAGTCACCCTCCCAGCAGCAAGCGCCCTTGCAGGCGTTCAGATTGCAGATAAATTGCTCCTCCACCACGGCATCACTGATCAGCACATCCTCGATTATCAACATTTTTCAGAAAAATTTGAAAAAATTCAGTCAACCCGAACTTTTTTGGTAAAAAAAGTACAATTGCTACGTTCTAAAAAAGTAAGAACGACTAAAAGTTGTATTTTAGCGGGGTTTTCGATCAAAAATATCCCAAAATTATGAAAAGAATTCTGTTTGGATGCATAGCCATCCTGTTTGTAAGCTCCTCCGCCCTGGTGGCGCAGTCGAAAGTGAGCAAACGCGATGTCCAGAAAGCTACTAATGAAATAGCTGCCCTCTACCAGCTCAACGAGGCACAACAACAAAAAGCCTACGAAATCCAGGAACGCAAGCTGGAAAATCTAGCACAGGTAGAAACGATCAAAAAAACCGATTATGACACCTACCTTCGCAAACGCCGGGCGGTACAAATCGGCGCCGACCATGCCATCAAACGCTTGCTGAATGAATCTCAGCTGAAAATTTATCAGGAAAAACAAGAAGCACGGCGGGCACTCGAAGCAGAGAAAATGCGAGAATTGAAACAAAAAGGCGCTTCAAACGAAGAAATCCAGCGAGCATTGCTTGAAATCCAGTAAACCGGCAAACAAGAATCGGCAATAGTTTGTTGCAATTTATGATATGAAACGCCTCTTTCGGGCGTTAGGTAAACACATTCTTAAACATCATAAACTAACTGAGCTATAGATGGATCCCCTTAAACAAAAATTTATTGAGAAAGCTTCTGCCTTGCGCGATAAAATCAAGGCGATGCTCAAGGAACACGGCGAAACAGTCGTGGACGAAGTAACGTTGGGTCAGGTGTACGGCGGCGCCCGCAATATCAAAATGATGGTGTGGGAAACCTCGGAACTGGATGCACAGGAAGGTATCCGTTTCAGAGGTTATTCAATCCCTGAACTGAAAAAATTATTGCCGAAAGGCGACAAGGAAATCCGCCCGGAAGGACTATTCTGGCTGATGCTGACCGGCGAAGTGCCCACCGAACAAGAGGTAGAAGGCTTGCGCAATGAATGGCGCAAACGGAACCAGGTACCGCAATATGTGTTCAATGTACTGGATACATTGCCTAAAGACACCCACCCGATGTCGCAGTTTACCATTGCGATCAATGCATTGCAGACAGAGAGCAAGTTTGCCCGCCGTTACGACGAAGGGCTTTCCAAAACGGAGCACTGGGATCCTACCTACGAGGATAGCATGGATCTGATTGCTAAGCTTCCGCGGATTGCTGCTTACATTTACCGCCGGACTTATCACAACGGTGACCACATTGAACCAAACACCAGCGAAGACTGGGCTGGAAACTTCGCCCATATGCTCGGATTCGATGATCCGGATTTCAAAAACCTGATGCGCTTGTACCTCACGATCCATGCGGATCACGAAGGAGGCAACGCTTCTGCGCACACGGTGCATCTGGTGGGTTCTACCCTGAGCGATCCTTACCTGGCTTTTGCAGCCGGCATGAATGCACTGGCAGGGCCGCTGCACGGGCTTGCAAATCAGGAAGTTATCAACTGGATTTTCGAGATGATCGATGAAATCGGTACCAGCAGTCCAAGCAAAAAACAAATTGCCGACTATGTCAAGCGTACACTGGATGAAGGTAAAGTAGTGCCCGGCTATGGCCACGCGGTGCTTCGTCAGCCAGATCCACGATTCACGGCACAGAAGGAATTTGCTGAACAATATATAAAGGATAGCGATATCGTACAGGTTGTGTGGGATGTCTTCGAGGTAGTGCCACCAATTCTGCAAAGCCTGGGTAAAGTGAAAAACCCCTGGCCCAATGTGGATGCGCACTCTGGCGCCTTGCTCGTTCATTATGGACTGAAAGAATCCGGTTTCTATACCGTCTTGTTTGGCGTATCGCGGGCACTGGGTGTACTGGCTGCTACATGCTGGTCAAGAGCACTGGGCATGCCGCTGGAGCGTCCGAAATCGGTGACCAGCAACTGGGCTTTCGACTTATTGGCAAAGCAAAAGCAAGAAATGAGTGTGAATTGATGTGAGCCGTGAGAGGTGAGCGGTGATCTGGAAAGTGTGATATGTGACTGATGACTGGTCTCACATTAACACAAAAACACATAGAACAATAGCACAAAAAATAAGCCGTAGCGCGGGAAATTGCGTTGCGGTTTATTTTTTTATAAAAAATACTTTCCTTTACGCTGGCTATTTTTTGAAATCCCTTATTTTTGAGCGTTCTCTAACCAAAAGAAAATTTCATTTCATTACAAAGCCAAGAAATTAAAAGAATTATGGAATTTCCAGCTAAATTGAAATACACCGAAGAGCACGAATGGATCCGGGTAGAAGATGGCAACATCGCTTATGTGGGCATCACCGATTATGCGCAGGGCGAACTGGGCGAAATTGTATATGTGGAAGTAACCGCTCTGGATGAAGACTTGAAAGCAAATGACATCTTTGGTACGGTGGAAGCGGTAAAGACCACTTCTGACCTCTATATTCCGGTTTCCGGGAAAATCCTGGAATTTAATGACCGCCTGGAAAACGAACCGGAGTTGGTCAACGAATCACCTTATGGCGACGGCTGGATTATCAAAATGGAATTGAGCGATCCGTCTGAAGTAGAAAAACTGATGGACGCCGGCGCTTACGAATCAATGGTAGGGTAGTAAACGGATGAGTGGTGATCTGGTGCGTGGGAGTGTTTGAACAATTTTGCGACGGCATTTTTTTTATTTTAAAAAATTTAAATCGTCACCCACCAAAAAAGCCAGATCGTGCATCTGTCTAAAGAGAAGAATCAATTGAAAGCTTTTATTCCGGCAATTATATGGGGATTAACGATTCTTATTCTCTCGATCATTTCGGGAGTAAATTTGCCGAAAATTGCACCAAAGATTATTTCAACCGATAAATTGGCGCATGCCGCAGCGTATTTTGTGTTTTGCACAACGCTGATTTATGGCTTAAACCGGAATAGATTTGCATTTTCCAGAGCCGTTTTGACGGGCTTGACGATAAGTATCAGCTACGGCTTTTTGATGGAAATATTGCAATATTCTTTTTTCCCGCACCGATATTTTGAAGTGTGGGATATTGTTGCTAATATTATTGGTTCCTTGATTAGTGTATTAGTGTCTTATTTTTTTATAAAGTAAAAACTTGTCAGTATGGTTGATATTTCCGTAGGGTCTGCTACGCTTGGGTTATCAGTATTGGCTATAATTGCGATCGTTGTCGGTCTTGTAATTGCCGTCAAGCGCACTTATGCCAAAAGAGCCGCAGGTGAGTTGGCCGAGAAGTACCGCGACAGGTCACACGAGTCAGCACTGGAAGTAAGAAACAAGTACCCTGAGGTTGATGTATTCAACATGAGTGGTACCTTCTTCAATGTAGGACTGGCGTTGGCGCTTGGCTTGATCGTACTGGCGTTTGGTTGGACGCAATACGAGAAACAGGTTATCATTCCGGAAGATGCGCTCGTTTTTGACGAGGACATTGAGATTGAGCCGCCTCGTACTGCCGAACCACCGCCACCACCTCCGCCTCCGCCACCTCCCGTAATCGAAGAGGTACCGGAAGAGCTCATTGAAGAAGAAGAAGCTCCTGAGTTTCTTGACCAATCTATCACTGAGCAGACTATTGTAGAAGCTCCTGTGGTAGTGAAGAAAGATGCTCCGCCTCCTCCACCACCTCCACCTCCTCCTCCTCCCAAAGAAGAGGAAATCTTTAAGGTGGTAGAGGAAATGCCTCGCTTCCCAGGTTGCGAAAACCTGCCAACAACTGATGAGAAAAAAGCGTGTGCGGATAAAAAGATGCTTGAGTTCATTTACAAGAACATTAAGTATCCGGCAATCGCACGCGAAAACGGCATCGAAGGGATGGTTGTAGTTACTTTCGTTGTTGAAAAAGACGGTAAAGTAACTGACGCCCGGGTAGTGCGCGACATCGGTGGTCAGTGTGGGCAAGAAGCGCTTCGCGTGGTAAGCTTGATGAACGATGAGGGCATCAGGTGGACACCAGGTAAGCAGCGTGGACGTCCGGTACGTGTGCAGTTCAACCTGCCAGTAAGATTTAAGTTGGAGTAGTACCTTTACTATTCCCGCTATACAAAAACGGCTGTATCGGTAACGATGTAGCCGTTTTGTTTTTTATGATATCAGATGAAAAATGGACAGAACCACCCACCAAAACCTAAATCCCTCGCATCTAATCATTTAGAAAAACTTACCAGAAATTCGCGGAAGAAATTTCCTCTGCGATCCAATCATTTTTATTACAAAAAATAATCTTCCTGCTTTTGGGCGCCCATAGCAGCTGTATTTGCATTACATTTTTTCACCATCAAACACCGCAGTGATGGGTGGATACCTACGCCCACTCAAAACGGTGCAAACCTGAATGCTATGATTGATATTTCTATTAGCACTGCTACGCTAGCCTTGTCATTGTTGGGTATGGCTGCCCTGGTCGTCGGGATTGTAATTGCCGCAAAAGGCATTTTTGCGCGACGAAGTCAAACGGATCTTGCTGAAACCCCATCTGCAACTATCATGCTGGAAGGACGCAACAAGTATCCGGAAGTGGATGTATTCAAACTGAGCGGTACGTTTTTCAATGTGGGGCTCGCCCTGGCGCTGGGTTTGGTCATTATGGCTTTTGGCTGGACGCAGTATGACAAAAAAGTTTATATCCCGGAAGATGCTCTTGTTTTTGATAATGATATCGAAATGGAGCCGCCGCGAACGGCTACACCGCCACCCCCGCCGCCTCCACCGCCGCCGCCTGTGATCGAAGAGGTACCGGAGGAACTCATTGATGAAGAAGAAGCACCGGAGTTCCTTGACCAAAGCATCACTGCCAATGACTTTGTAGAAGCGCCGGCCCCGGTTCAGAAAGAAGTGGCGCTGCCGCCCCCGCCGCTCCCGGCTAAAGTAGATGAAGGTCCGGGCGAGATCGTATCTTTCGCTGAAGAAATGCCGCGCTTCCCAAGTCGGGATTGTGAAGATTTGCTTACGATTGCCGATAAAAAAGCCTGCGCCGATCAGAAACTACTGGAATTCATTTACAAACACATTAGATATCCGGCGATTGCACGCGAAAATGGAATAGAAGGCACGGCGACCATCACTTTTGTAGTGGAAAAAGATGGTAAGATCACGGATGCTCAAATTCTGCGCGACCCCGGCGGGCAGTGCGGGCAGGAAGCGCTTCGGGTAGTTAATTTAATGAATGAAAAACAAATCATTTGGAAGCCCGGCAAACAACGCGGAAGACCGGTACGGGTACAATTCAACCTTCCCGTAAAATTCAAGCTGGAAAACTAATCCTTTTTGCTACTTTCACAACGGTTATGCATTCTTTTTGTGTAGCCGTTTTGTTTTTTAAGGAAATTGTAACAATTTATGGCACGAATCCTGCATTCCGCCAAGCAACTTTTGCCTGGAAGGTTCGTTTTTAAAGGGAGTGACTTCGATCATTAATTATTTTACAATTGTAATCTTATGCGAATTTTATTTTTGATAGCTGCGTTGTTGGTCAGCTTTACAGTTTGGGGGCAAGACGCCCGTTTGGCGCAGCATTATTTTCAGAATGGCGAATACGAGAAAGCATCTGCGTTGTATGAAAAATTATTCAGCCTCAACGAAGACAATGATTTCTATTTTGACCGGTACATAGATTGTTTGCTGGCCATAGAATCCTATGATGAGTGTGAAAAAGTCATCAAAAAACAAATCCGGCGCAACCCACAGAACGTCAACTTATACGTCACTTACGGCAAATTGTACGAACGCCAGTTCCTTGATGATGAGGCGATGGCACAATATAAACAGGCAATCTCCAATCTGACCAGGGATCCGTTCACAATTACCCGGCTGGCAAATGCCTTTGTGGTGCTCACCAAATACGATCTGGCGATTGAGACTTATGAAAAAGGGGCTCAGCTATTAAGAGATGATAATATTTTTGCATATAACCTTGGGGAACTCTACCGCCGCAAAGGCGACATCCCCAAAATGATCGAAAGTTATTTGAATGCACTGGATAGCAACCCCGACCGTCTGGGCACGGTACAAACCATCTTCCAGCGTTATTTCCTGCCCGAAGATTATATGGAGTTGCAAACCCAGCTTTATACCCGTTTGCAAAAAAACGAGAATGCAGCGCATTTTATAGAATTGCTTACCTGGGTATTCATTCAAAGAAAAGATTATAAAAATGCCCTGCGGCAGGTGCGCGCGCTCGACCGCCGTCTGCGGGAAAATGGGGGACGGGTCTATCAACTGGCAGAAGTAGCTGCCAACGACAAAGATTATGATTCCGCCATCGAAGCTTATCAATATGTAGTGGAAAAAGGTACGGAATCGCCCTTTTACCTGGATGCGAAACGCGAATTGCTGACCACCAAACGCAGTAAAATTGTGCAGGGATATGCCTACACACAACAGGAATTGCTCCAACTGGAACAGGAATATGAAAGCTTTTTGCGTGAATTTGGGCGCTCCAGGCTTACCGCCAATATTATTCTGGAACAAGCGGAACTGGAAGCTTTGTACATCAATAACATTGACAAGGCGATCTCGCTGCTCAATGAAATGATCAACTATCCGAATGTGGATAAAACCGTAGAAGCCAACGGCAAAATCAGCCTCGCGGATTATTACCTCATCAAAGGAGAGATCTGGGAAGCCACGCTGCTCTATTCGCAGGTGGATAAAGACTTCAAGGAAGATATTCTGGGGCACGAGGCGCGTTTCCGCAATGCCAAACTCTCTTACTATACCGGTGATTTCCAGTGGGCGCAGGCACAGTTTGAGGTGCTCAAAGCCTCGACTTCCAAACTGATTTCCAATGATGCCATTGACATGTCGGTGTTTATCATGGATAATCTGGGCTTGGACACCACCGCCCAGGCAATGGAAATGTACGCCGAGGCGGATTTACTGGTTTTCCAGAATCGCTTTGACGAAGCTTTCACCAAACTGGATAGCGTACGAACACTGTTTCCCAAACATTCGCTGGAGGACGATATTCTTTACCTGGAGTCGAAAATATATACCAAGAAACGGGAATATGCGAAGGCTGCAGAAACTTTGCAAAACATCATCGACAATTTCGGGGATGAGATTCGTGCGGACAATGCCATATTTGAGCTGGCGCAATTGTACGAAACCCACCTGAACGATCAGGAAAAAGCCAAGGAATTATACGAAAAACTGTTTATAGAATACTCAGGAAGTACGTTCGCTGTGGAAGCAAGGAAGCGATTCAGAATTCTCAGAGGAGATAAAATACAATAAAAGCAGGAAGTACGAGGTACGAAGTACGATTTAAATTCACTAAGAAAAACGCACTTTGTACTTCGTACATCATACTTCTGGTTAATCTTTCAGTCTTTTCTCGTCGGAAACGCTCAATTTATGACGTCCCTTCGCGCGGCGGCGTGCCAACACCTTACGACCATTTTTAGTCGCCATACGCGAGCGGAACCCGTGCTTGTTGGAGCGCTTTCTTCTCGATGGTTGGAATGTTCTTTTCATGATGCATTATATTTTTAACCCCATTAGAGGTCGTTTTCTGCAAAAGTGGGACAAAGGTAAAGCTATTTCTGTAATCTAGCAAATAGAAAGGGTTCTTTTCGTAAAAAATTATGGCTTTCATTTTGGAAGATTTGGTAGCAACATTTCCGGCGATACTGGTTGATTAATAATCGGCTTTACGGTCCAAACCATTTCGCTTGAGTACGTGGGGCTTTGATTTTTCTGGTGGCATTTTACAAGCAATAAATCCTTTTGCCGAAACCAATATACTGCTTCTTTTCTTGTTTGCTTTTCAATAGCTTTTTTCAAAACCGGATCGTTTGTCTCTTCAAGCTTTTGCAAGAGCTGAGGGTCTTTATGGATTTCGTACACCTGTTTGAATTTGAAGCACAACTCACCATTAATATATTCTTCTCCTAATCTGTCCCAATTACCTTGGTCAAATATACTGAAATTGACATTTAATGAATCCGGCATAAGCAAGTAAGTAATAAAATTACCCACGCCATAAGAAATACCTACAATCCCAGAGATTGCGAGACCTAACATCGAACTATCCAATGTTGGTGTTTGGGTTCCAAACTGCATCCAGCGAATAGCTTTGACTTTTCCCATCTTATAAATGATCGCTCTTTTTTGAAAATGCGATATAGGGCGATCTGGATTTTCCCATATGATTTCAAGTCTAAAACTATCTGGTCGTACAAATGCTGTATTTACACTGATAAATTCCTGAGAATAACTCCGAGTGTGAACCACCTCTATTTTATCCTGATAGCATTGGGCATTTTTATATGTGGCGAGTATATTTTGAAAGAATGCAGCATTTTCGGACTGTGCAATACCAGCTAACTGGATCCCACCAAAAACGAAGAAAAGAATAATATTCCGCATAGATTATCCTTTTTTTAAACAAAAACGACCGAAGACTGATCCAATCCCCGGTCATTTTGTGAGTC
>CAZGAU010000096.1:0-4730 GCA_964523725.1 uncultured Saprospiraceae bacterium | reverse complement strand
TTTTTTAAACAAAAACGACCGAAGACTGATCCAATCCCCGGTCATTTTGTGAGTCCAATATTTTATTTGACTATACCGTCAAAATATCTTTTTCTTTCACTTCGATCATGTGGTCAATCTTCTCGCTGAACTTATCGGTCAGGTTTTGCACCTCCTGCTCCTTGCGTTTGCCGGCGTCTTCCGGGTAGCCATCTTTTACCGCTTTTTTAATATGGTCCATCGCATCGCGGCGAGCGTTGCGCACACTCACTTTGGCGTCTTCGCCCAGGGCTTTGGCTTTTTTCACCAGGTCTTTCCGGCGTTCTTCGGTCAGCGGCGGAATGGAAATACGCACCACTTCGCCATCATTTTGAGGCGTGACACCAAGGTTAGCTTCAAAAATCGCCTTTTCGATCGGTGCGAGCATACTTTTTTCCCAAGGTTGAATGACCAGCGTACGAGCATCGGCGGCACTGACGTTGGCGACCTGATTGATGGGCGTAGGTACGCCATAGTATTGAATCATCAAGCCTTCCAGCATAGTCGGCGCGGCCTTGCCAGTGCGAACTTTCACCAGTTCGTTCTGCAAATGTTCGATGGATTGTTCCATCAGTTCTTCGGCATGTTCGACGTATAAATTAACTTCTTCGGTTTGCATGGCTTTAAAAATTTAGCTTTGAATGCATTCGCTAAGGTACGGAATCCTGATGTGAAATGGGAGATTTGAAAGCTGAAAAACACATTCTGTTTGCTTCCCGGTCTTTCTCACCTCACATTTCTTATATCAAATTTAGTCGTTATTCAGACGCATGATCAAATACAACAAGGTAACCAGTGCAGATAATGCTGCTGCTACGTAAGTCATGGCTGCCCACCAAAGCGCATCTTTGGCGCCATTATATTCTTCGCCGCGGGCTACGCCCGACTGGTCGAGCCAGGCCAGGGCGCGATTACTTGCGTCAAATTCCACAGGTAAGGTAACCAGACTGAACAAAGTAGTCACTGCAAATACCGCAATGGTGATCAACAACAAGGTATTGCTCGATCCCACGCCAAATGCGCCCAATGCAAACAATAAAAGGTATTGTTGCAAACCAGCCGCTATATTCACGATCGGTACGAGCGCAGAACGAACTTTCAACATGGCATATGCCTTGGCATGCTGCACTGCATGACCACATTCGTGGGCAGCTACTGCTGCTGCGGCTACACTTCTGCCGTGATACACATCCGAGCTCAGACTCACCGTTTTGGTCATCGGGTTGTAGTGGTCGGTCAAGAAGCCCTGACCTTCTACAATCTTCACGTCGCTGATGTTAAAATGGCGCAACATAGCTTCCGCTACATCTGCCCCGCTCATGCCAGAGCGAAGCCCGATACGGCTGTAATGCGCAAATTTACTGCGCAAGCGACCACTGATAATCATTCCGATAACGGAAAACACACCAATGATTACAAAATATCCAATCATAGATTAATAAAATTTCAATTTAAATTATGGAATTATTTCAAAACCGGTGTACGGTCTTAAAGCTTTTGGTATAACAACGCCTTCAGGAGTTTGGTTGTTTTCCAGCAAAGCCGCCATAATACGGGCCAGGGCTAGCGCACTGCCATTCAGCGTATGCGCCAGTTGCGTCTTTTTTTCGCTATCGCGATAACGCATTTTCATACGGTAGCTCTGATAAGTTTCAAAATTGGACACCGAACTCACCTCGAGCCAACGCTCCTGAGCAGCCGAAAATACCTCAAAATCATAAGTCAGAGCCGCAGTAAAACCCATATCACCACCGCACAAACGCAGGATACGGTACGGGAGTTCCAATTTGTCCAACAAACCTTCCACATGAGCCAGCATCTCATCCAAAGCCGCATAAGACTTGTCGGGGTGCTCAATGCGTACGATTTCGACCTTGTCAAACTGGTGCACCCGGTTCAGCCCACGTACATGAGCGCCATACGAGCCTGCCTCGCGCCGGAAGCAGGGTGTGTAGCCGGTCAATTTAATCGGCAATTCGCTTTCATCCAGGATCACATCCCGGTAGATGTTTGTTACAGGCACCTCAGCAGTGGGAATAAGATAAAGATTATCGCGTTCTACGTAATACATTTGTCCTTCTTTATCAGGAAGTTGACCCGTACCCCGGGCGGTATCTTCATTGACCAGCAGCGGCGGAATAATTTCTTCGTAACCGGCATTCGTCGCCTCATCCAGGAAAAAAGAGATCAACGCACGTTCCAGCCGGGCGCCTTTGCCACGATACACCGGAAAGCCGGAACCCGTTATTTTAGTACCCAGTTCCAGGTCAAAGACATTGTATTTAGTGGCAAGATCCCAGTGCGGCAGCGCCCCTTCGTGGAGTTTGGGAAAATCCTTGTCCCAAGCCTTATATACTTCATTATCTTCGGGTACTTTGCCAAAAGGCACCGATTCGTGCGGGATATTGGGAATGCGCAGCAGCAAATCTTCGAGTTGCGCTTCCACCTGACTTTTCTTATCTTCCTGAGCAGCGGCAGTGTCTTTTAATTCGGCAACACGGCTTTTGCTTTGCTCGGCTTCCTCGCGTTTGCCCTGTTTCATCAACTCCCCGATTTCTTTGGAAAGGCGATTGCGTTCGGCCAGCGCGCTTTCGAGTTCGGTTTGCAGTTGTTTGCGGCTTTCATCGAGTTGAATGATGTTTTCGATGATTTTGAGGTCTTCCGGCGGAAAATTCCTTTTTTTTAACCCTTCAATAACACGTTCCTGATTGTTGCGGATGAAACTGACTTGAAGCATAAAGTGTTATAAATTACAGCGAGAAAAATAATTGGTTCAGCAATTGAACTTTCTTTTGAAAGTTTTAGTTACATTTTTTGCAAAGATACTATTTGAAAACAAAAATTTTAATGTATTTTTGCAGCAACGCAACGTACAAGGCACACCACCATAAGCAGCATCTGAAAATTTTTAAGTCTGATAAGGTGTTTTTGAACTCAATTCCTTGAATGCTTTATATTCCCACTGGAAAAGAGAGGTTGTCTGTCTGGAAGGTGAATTTATAATTGTATAAATTGCGCTGGAGATAGGAAAGAGTCCCCACATACTTTACTTAAATCCACATTGATCACGGTTAACGACTATTGTATTACACAGAATTTCAAGTTTTTTCTCACGGTTTTTTCAAACCATTCTAACAAAAAATAACACACCATACTGTTATGTACGACATTTTGCAATTGAATGACATGCTTGTGCCTGAGCTGCGAGACATAGCAGAGCGGCTAGGATTGTCAGGATATAAGCGACTAAACAAGCAAGAATTAATCTACAGAATTCTGGATCACCAAGCGGTTGCCGGTAATGACTTGCCAACTGGCAAAGACGATGATTTCGTGCCGGCTGCGGAAGATGACGACGATGATGATTACGCTCGTAATTATCAGGCATCCAAGAAACGTAACGACGACAGCGAAGATGACGTTTCCCCTCGTCATTCCAACAATGGTTCTTCCAGCAGACGCAGCAACAGCAGCGATGATGATGATGATGAAGACAACAAACGCACCCGCAAGCGCGTGTCCGATCGTCAAAGCCGGGAAGATGATTCCGATGACCGCAACAAAAAAAGAGAGGAAAGCATGAGAAACAGAAGCGAACGCAAAGAAGAAGACCCCCCCACCAGAAACGGTGCGGATGCCAAAACCCAATCTCGTAAAGGTTCGGAAGACTTTGATATTGAATTGGATGGTATAATTGAAGGTGAAGGTATCCTGGAAATGATGCCTGATGGCTATGGATTCCTACGCTCCTCCGATTATAATTACCTGACTTCTCCCGACGATATTTATGTTTCGCCTTCGCAGATCAAACTATTTGGTTTGCGTACCGGTGATACTGTTCGGGGCGCAATCCGCCCACCTAAAGAAGGTGAGAAATATTTTGCGCTGCTGCGTGTATCCAAAATCAATGGCTTGGAGCCACAGGATATCCGCGAGCGTGTTCCATTTGATTACCTGACTCCGTTATTTCCGAACGAAAAATTTAATCTTCAGACGACGTCCAACGGCCGCGATTATGGCAATCGTATGATTGACCTGTTCACGCCAATTGGCAAGGGTCAGCGTGGTTTGATTGTGGCGCAGCCTAAAACCGGTAAAACCTTCCTGTTGAAGGATGTTGCCAACGCCATCGCCAAAAACCACCCGGAATGTTACCTGATTGTGTTGCTCATCGACGAACGTCCGGAGGAAGTTACCGATATGAAGCGCAGCGTAAAAGCGGAAGTAGTAGCTTCTACTTTTGACGAACCTGCTGACAACCACGTACGCGTGGCCGGTATTGTACTGGAAAAAGCCAAGCGTCTGGTAGAATGCGGGCACGATGTGTGCATCCTGCTCGACTCGATTACGCGTCTGGCACGTGCTTATAACACGGTTGCTCCGGCAAGCGGTAAAGTACTCTCCGGTGGTGTGGAGGCCAACGCCCTGCACAAACCGAAGAAATTCTTTGGTGCTGCCCGTAACATTGAAGGTGGCGGATCGCTTACTATACTTGCAACTGCTTTGATCGACACCGGTTCCAAAATGGACGGCGTGATCTTTGAAGAATTCAAAGGTACCGGTAACATGGAATTGCAGCTCGATCGTACACTTGCGAACAAGCGTCTGTATCCGTCTATCGACCTGACCAAGTCAAGTACCCGTCGCGACGATCTGTTGCTCGACAAGGATACGCTCCAGCGTATGTTTATCCTGCGCAATCACCTGGCGGA
>CAZGAU010000095.1:0-20342 GCA_964523725.1 uncultured Saprospiraceae bacterium | reverse complement strand
ACCAAGGAAGAGGTAGATGCCATCATTTGCTGGCTAACCGGATATAATCAAAAATCATTGCAACAACAAATCGATGAAAAAACTGATTTTGAAACTTTTTTTGCACAGGCGCCACAAATGAATCCCAATGTTTCAAAAATCACCGGTGTCATATGTGGGTATCGTGTGGAAGAAATCGAAGACAAACTCATGCAAAAGATTCGATATTTGGATAAGTTAATTGACGAATTGGCAAAGGGAAAAGCAATGGAGAAGATTTTAAGAAAGTAGAGAGCGCTGGATATACCGCGAATCAATCGTGTTAGACCACTATAGCAGTGATCTGGCTAACAGTGATCTAGTGATTCGATTCAAAACCAAGTAGTTAGGGCATGGCGGCAGCGTTCCCTTTGTAGATTATGGTAACAGCACACCAAATATGATTTTTGAATTTCACAAGCTACAATCACCTTTGAGTAAATACGTGGAAAGCATATTTTACCATAAGGGTTATATGCCGGAGCACCATATTGAAAGAGTCGTACCCACCGGTCATATTTTTATTTTGTTTGAGCTTGACAACATTCCCAGGCACACGTTTGGTCATGATCTTAAACCGAATGCGACCTATACAAAAGTCTGGGTTTCGGGTATGCATCAAAACTACCTCAATATTTCGGCCCATAAAGATTCTGAAATGCTTGTTGTTCAAGTGAAAACTTTTGGGGCATTCCCTTTTTTCAAAATTCCAATTGATAGCTTTACCGAATCCATCAAACCCGCAGCGGACTTTTTCGGAGACTCAATTTTTGAGGTTCGTGAAAAAATACTTGCATCAATGCCTGTCGCAGAAAAATTCAATGTGGTAGAAGACTGGCTGGCTAAGCAGTTGGACGAAAGTCTGGCCCCTGCCCAATCATTGGAAGATATGCTTTTAGCCTTTCAGACCAATCCATTTTCCAAGCACAGCGAACTCATCAAGAATTACCCGAATACTCAAAAACATCTGATACATCAGTTCAAAAAATTTTGTGGTCTATCTCCTAAAGCCCTGCACAAGATCATAAGGTTTAATAATATCCTGCAAATCATTCACCAGCGGGAAGAGATTGTCTGGACGGATATTGCTTATGAAACCGGGTTTTCCGACCAATCCCATTTTATCAAAGAATTTCAGGATTTTAGCGGATTCAACCCCTCCAAGTACATCAAAAAAGGCTATAATGAATCTATCCCGAACTTCTTTCCCATAGACCCGGGAGGTTAATTTTTTACAATCCTGGCGCATTTTGCTTTCTTAACTTTGCATCTTCAGGATGCTTGCGAAGCTTCGGCTCAAGAGCTGACGTGGCTTCCTGAAAAGGATTTAATGTGTTAATTTTGAAAAAATTAGCTCAATTTCACCCGCTATGAAAAAATCGAAACTTGCAGCTTTGCTTTGTTTTTTACTTTGCGCATCATGCTTAAGTGCCCAAATTTCCATTTCAGCTTTTTTGGAGGGAACCTGGAAAATCGAAAACAGAGAATCTTACGAATATTGGAGCAAACTCAGCGACAACAATTTTAAGGGTTTTTCTTACCAGATGAAGAATGGTGAGATGAAAGTGTCTGAATACCTCGATATTTCAATCAAAGAAGGTAATGTGGTGTACACGGCGACCGTCATCAATCAGAATCAGGGCCAGGGCGTTTCTTTTACGCTGGCTCCTTCAGACAGTGCCTTTGCTTTTGAAAACCCTGAGCACGACTTTCCCAAAAAGATTGTATACAAGCCACTGAATGAAAATAGTATACAGGTTTCAGTTTCAGATGGAGGTAAAAAAGGGTTTACATACATACTAAATAAAGTTAACAACCAGGTTTTTATAAACAAAAAAAATAATGATTCCAGAGATAGAGCAGTTTCCATACCGCAAAACGTACGGAGTGCATGGGAGATACTTACCCAGGGCACAGGCGTTTGGATCGCTGATAATTCGGCATACAAAAATCAAAACGAGCCTTATGACCAATTCAAACTGGAATGGAAGTACGATCAGGGTAAAAGCTCGCTTACCGGAAGGTTGTATGGCATTATTGAGGGCAAAGAGCCCGTTGAATTCTGGGCGTTCAGGACATTCTGGGATGCCGTAAAAAATAAAGCGATCATTTTCCAGATCAGCCCCAATGGGTCTTACGGAATCTCTGAATCTGAAATGCTTTCAGATTCATTAGAGCAAAGCCTGGGAGTGTTCCACTACAGCAATGGGTACGCTGAAAACACAAAACACCAAAGCATTACCACACCAACCCATCATATCACTACCTCTTTTTCCAAAGACTCAAATGGTAATTGGATGCCTCAAAGAACCTATACATGGTATCCCCTGCCCATTGAAACAAGAGCCACAAGTAAGATAGATACTCTACCATCGGGGGAGTTGATGCTTGAACAAGAAATTGTGATTGATGCTCCGGTAGCTGAGCTTTGGAGCGCCTACACCACAGCTGAGGCGTGGAAGAAGTGGGTAACTCCGGTAGTTGAAATTGATTTTAAAATTAACGGAACAATTAAATCACATTATGATCCAAATGCGAAAATCGGAGATGAAGGCACCATTATCATCCATATTTTGAATTATATCCCACACCAGCAGATCACTATGCAAGCCGAAATAGCGGAAAACTTTCCGGAGTTTATGAAAGGAGAAGAAAAGAATTTGTACAGCATTGTTGAATTTACACCTTTGGATGCTAATTCGACCAAAGTGTCCTTATATGGCATTGGTTATAAAAATGAGACACAATGGCACGACCTGATGAAATTTTTTATTCAGGGAAACGAAATGACATTAAACAACCTAAAAAAATACGCAGAACATTAAGCTATGGATAAATCAACACAAACCATGATCGAAAACCTGCATAAAAATACAGGTAAGACTTTAGAAGAATGGATTGTCATTGTAAAGCAGCAACAGCTTGAAAAACACGGCGAAACTGTCAAGTTCCTGAAAGAAACGCATGGACTAACCCACGGTTTTGCCAACCTGATCGCGCACAAGGCAAAAGGCTCGGACGCAGGCTCGGCGGACAACCCGGACGACCTGATCACTAAACAATATCAGGGTAAAGAGCAGTTTAAACCGATTTATGACAGGCTGATCGCTGAAATCCAGTCTTTTGGAAAAGACATTGAAATTGCCCCCAAGAATACTTATGTAAGCTTGAGACGAAAGAAACAATTTGCGATTTTGAACCCTGCCACAAAAACACGTTTTGAAATCGGCATTAACCTGAAAGGACAAGAAGCCAAAGGTAAATTGGAAGCAGAGAAACCCAATTCCATGTGTTCGCATAAAATAAATATCACGAGCATTAAAGATATTGACAGTGAAGTGATTGGTTGGATAAGAACAGCTTATGATAATGCAGGGTGAACCAAAATTCACGCCATAAAACGGGAATAATTATGAAATACATTTTAGTCCTTTTAGGAATTTTGGTTTCAACCCAACATTCAATTGCTCAAATTGACCAATCGGCTACGGTTTATATAGATCAGGATTATTCAATTAAGATTACACAAGCAGAAAAATTAATTGCTGACTTAATGAATGAAAAACGTATTCCAGGTCTTTCCATCACTGTGACTACCAAAGACAAAATCATTTGGGCAGAAGGTTTTGGATTGGCTGACCTGGAAAACAAAGTGCCTGTCAACATCAACACTAAGTTTCGCATTGGCAGTATTTCCAAGACCTTGACTGCTTTAGCGATTGGAAAATTGATTGAAGATTCCGTTCTTGATCTGGATGATACGGTTCAAAAATACGTGCCCTATTTCCCAGTAAAAAAATATCCAGTTCCTATAAACGACCTTGTCTCACACACAGCGGGCATCAGGGATTATAATTACAGAAATGGTGAATATTTGAATAGAAATAATTATGAATCGGTTGAGGAAAGTATAAACATTTTCAAGAATGATTCTTTGCTTTTTGAGCCCGGTTCAAAATACAGCTATACCACCTATGGCTATGTTCTTTTAAGTGCCGTTATCGAAGGTGCTTCAAAAACGAGTTTTTTGGAATATATGCAAGACAGCGTCCTACTGCCAATGAACCTAACAAACACTGTACCAGATAAGAATCAGAAGCTAATTGAAAACCGGACAAGATTTTATGATGAATCGGAAGGTAATATAGTAAACGGCTATTACGTCAATAACTCCAATAAATGGGCAGGTGGTGGCTATCTTTCCACTTCTTATGATTTGGCATTAATGTCGCAGAATCTGTTAAACAATCAATTTCTATCTGAATCAACCAAAAAGTTGCTTTGGACACCTACAATTCTAAACAGTGGGCAAAAAACAAATTATGGCATAGGCTGGAGGATAGACAGAGATTCCAAAGGACGAACTTATGTTCATCACGGCGGTAGTTCAATCGGTGGACGGTCCTTTTTATTGGTTTATCCGGACGTAGGTTTAGCTATTGCAATTGCCAGTAATTTAAGCACCAATTTTGACCAAACATTTGTTTTAAAAATTGCAGAGCTGTTTATTGAATAAAGATAGGTTCAACAAACTGTAAAGGCATCTTCCATCGCCTGGATTTCGGTTTTGATTTGAGCCAAATCCGGGGCAGCGAGTGGTTCTGGTGGAGTCGGTGTTGTACACGACACGATGGAAAAGCGTAGAACGCCAAAGACAAGCAAGATTGATTGCGTTCTCATAATGTTTGTTTATAGTTTATTGAATTACTTTTTGAGGAAATGATGTTGCTAAAGGTTTAGATTTCGCAAATCTCCAAGATTTACGAAATCTCTACATACATTAAAAGGATAGTCAAAACATGATAATTTTTGATAAAAAAGGCAGTGTACATTATTTTCTAACTATTTCTATTCCTAGCCCCACATGACGATGATCATTAGACTCAGTTACTTTTTGAACCGTAACAGTAAACCCTTGCCATCTCCCAGTGGCATATACACGATCTAAGTACCATTTGGATTGCCCCCCTCCTTCATATAATAATTGTGCACTTGAGAACAATTGTTTATCATAACCAGCGCGATTGAAATCTCCAATCCAGAGTATTGGTTTATTGGATCCCATGTCCTCTTGTATGTTTTGAGAGCTAACTGCATTTTGAAGCCCGTTAGTTGCAGCCGGTGCATTACCAGATTTGAGATGTACAAAAACAATTCTAATATTAGTACCAACAATTTTAAAACTAATTATCGGTCTAACATGCTGACTTGTTCTATCAAGATCAATTGGACTACTAATTAGACGTCCATCATTATAGTTAACTTGAATAGACATAGGAGGTAAACTGTCCCCACTTCCCCATCTAACATCAAAATTAAGAGGATCTACACTAGTATCTCTTTCAGCTAGTAAAATCAAATCATAATTAGAGTAATGTATAGCTCCCCAATTTCCACCACCTTGATTCATATAAAAAATTTTCAATGGATTCATGTTATTCCTTTAAGGTGATAAAATAAACGTTTTATCCTTACCATCCTTATGCACCACCCATTTCATATCTGCAGCGGATAGGCTAATTTTCATGGTATGAATTTGATGGGACTCCAGTTCGCCTAATTCTCTTGCTCCAATTAGAATTGGAACTTCCATTGCACTGTCTCTTTTCCAAGACTTCAGTATTCTTCCTATATCGTCTTTCTCATCATCAGAAAAAAAATCAGCATGGCGAGACAAGAGTTCAGCTAAGTATTCATATCTTGAAGCATCAACCTTTCCTTCTTCTGCAATGGCAAAATTAAACTCGAGTTCAATATTTTGAACTTTCATTTTGGGAACTGGAAATCCTTTCAAATATTCATGACGAGCATAAATATGAGCAATTTCAGCAGATGTAACATCGGCCATTAAACGTGCCCTATTAAGTTGTTGAATAAGATCGCCAATAAATGCTCTTATAGTAGTCATAAGGAATGATATATAAAATTATGAAGACAATTGTGAGCCTACATCCTTGATAAATCACTATTAATCAGTTTTTTGATTAGGAGCTTTTACTTTAGCTGTAGGAGTTCCACTCAAAACATTATTTGTACCTTCTGTTATATGTGCAGAAGCGATCTTAGCTTGATCTTGCACCATATTAGTGAGAATATCTAAAATTTTACCCAAGCCACCAGGCGTTTTATCTTGCACAGCATGAACAGTTATTCTTAGACTATAAGTATCATCTACCAGCCGATCATTTTGAAAAGTGTTATTATCTGTTACAGAAGCTTTGAACGTTGTAGATCCAGCTAACCAACTTTCGGTGGTGGTATCATCCAATTTACCAACAATTGTATTAGCAATTTTTTGGGTTTCCTGGCTATGGAGTTGAACATTTAAATCGATAGTCATATTGTCAATCCGGATAAAGGGAATTGGCAACATAGATAATAGAGGGACAGATATTTTTTGAGTTTGTGTTGTTCCTCCTAAATTCGGTAGAACAGAAGAATAATCGAAATCTACTGTCTTGAGTTTTTTACTGGTATCAAATCCAACTTGTTCTATAAAATTGGCGGTTACCATAGCTGATACTGCTTGCGCTCTCACGGCAGCGATTAGAGGTGAAGCGATGATATGATCAAAATCAATGGCTCCAAGTTCCTTTCCTTGACTTAACATAGGTTTTAAATTTTGTTTCGAAATTAAAATTTTGATAAGAACATATCAAAAGTGCGATGAAATGATCTGGAATCCCTTCACGTATTCCCCAAAACCAGCACGTATTCCACATCGGGCATAAAAATACTAGTACTTATTTTGCATCAGGAAAATAAGCCGTCAGTTAAAAAATTGAATTTCAATTACTTGCGAATTACATTGGGCGGGTAGCCAAATTCCTCGGAAAAAGAGCGGGTAAAGTAGTTGGGATCGGTGAAGCCAACCTGATAAGCAATTTCGGAGATATTCAAATCGGTGGTTTGCAGCAGTTCCACCGCTTTTTGCAGGCGGATAGAGCGGATAAACTGGGAAGGGGTTCTGCCAGTGAGCGCTCGGAGTTTGCGATTGACTTGGGTATTACTGCGATTCACGGCACGGCAGAGCTGCGCCACGCCCAGGTCGTCATCACCCAGATTTTCCTCTACCACCTTGAGCAGCTTTTGCAGGAATAAATCATCGAGGGACGGCGTGCGTTTGTCTAAGGCATTTTTTGCAATAATACCCACCTTGGCATAATGATTTTGTAATGCTCGCCGAAGTCCGACCAGTTTTTCCAGCCGCACGAATAATTCTTCCTTGTGAAAGGGTTTGATGAGGTAAGCATCTGCGCCACCTCGGAGTCCTTCGATTCGATCCTCCACGGTTGCCTTCGCCGTCAATAGAATAATGGGAATATGGCTGGTACGTTCGTCGTTTTTCAGCGTTTGACAAACTTCATAGCCGTCCTTCTCGGGCATCATTACATCGCTGATGATAATGTCGGGAATCAATTCCAATGCTTTATCTATGCCTTCCTGCCCATTCCGAGCGGTTTCAATATGAAAATCCTTTTGGAGCAGGCTTTCGATGTAGGTAATCACATCTCGATTGTCTTCAATAACCAACAGGAAAGGGCGTTCTTCGTCTTGGTTTATCATATTCCAAGCCAAAGAAGGCATTGAACCTTCAGTATGCAGCAAAATGTTGCTTTTTTGAATGTCAGCGCTCAAGTCTTTTTTCGCGGTATCAGTTGCGCGCCTGATTGGT
Source organism: uncultured Saprospiraceae bacterium (assembly GCA_964523725.1). GTDB lineage: Bacteria > Bacteroidota > Bacteroidia > Chitinophagales > Saprospiraceae > JADJNW01. The sequence continues at coordinate 12,649 of CAZGAU010000095.1, read as the reverse complement.
AAAAGGATTAGGAAATCGGTCCCACTTCCCACTTCGCTTTCTACAGCAATCTTACCACCCATCAATTCCACCAATTCTTTAACCAAAGCTAAGCCGATACCCGTGCCAGCGAAAGTACGCTTGGTCGTGTTTGTATCTTCCACCTGATAAAACCGATCGAAGATATGTTCTAAATTTTCTTTGGAAATACCCACCCCAGTATCGCTAATTTTAATTTGCAACCACGCTTTATGGTGCTGTTCGATTTCTCTAAGATGAAGAATGACTTTGCCACCTTCCGGTGTGAATTTGATGGCATTGGATAACAGATTGTAAATGATATGCTGGATTTTTTCTTCATCAAAATCCATCACCAGTTTTTTGACTTCAGGATAAAACATAAGCCGAATTTGTTTTTCGGCTGCCATCGAAAAAAAGGATTCGGTGAGGTAATGGAGATAGCTGACAATATCCGCTTGTATAAAATCTAATTTCAATATACCCGAATCCAGCTTAGATAAGTCCAGGAGTTGGTTGATCAGACGAAGCAGATTTTTGCTGTTGCGTTCAATGAGTCGCTTTTCCTCGGAATGCCCAAGGATAATGCTGGCGATGCCCATAATAACAGTAAGGGGAGTACGGAATTCGTGGGTGATATTGGTATAAAGTCGAGATTTAATGCTATTAAGTTCCAATAAACGCTTTGCTTCTACCTTCACAGCTTGACGTCTTAGTTCAAAATGTCGAATGCCGAAGAGTACGCTTCCGATGATTATTACATAAAAAAGATAAGCCCACCAGGTGCGATAAAAAGGAGGGGAGATATGAATGCGGATGCTTGCCTCGTTGGGACTCCAAAATCCATCCGCCGTTTTTGCTTTCACCCGGAAGGTGTAGTTGCCGGGGTTCATATTGGTATAATGAATTTCATTGTCCGTGCCTGCGCTTTTCCAATCTTTATCATAAGGTGCCAGTTGGTAGTAGTACTGAACTTCGTTGGCTTTGTAAAAGACAGGCATGATGAAGTTAAACCCGAAATCCGCTTGATTGTAGTGCAATTGGATTTTTTTGCTAAACCGGAGTTGTTTTTTTAATAAAGAATCGCCCTCACCCGGGCGTACAATTTTATGGTTCAGGTAAAAGTCAAGAAGGTACACCGGCGCTACATAATCCTTGGCTTTTAAACTATCGGGGTGAAATCGTATCAGTTTGCCAGCCAAAGAGAAATACAAGTGACCAGTGTCGTCCCGATACGCTCTTTGATAAGTAAAGATCGTGCCCGGTAAGCCGTCGTCAATGCCGTAACTGGTGAACGTGCTGTCGGATAAATTGAGTTTTTGCAAGCCTTTTGGTGTCGTTATCCAAGGATTACCATGCGCATCCTCTACCACGGTGGTGACTTGATTGTGCAATAAACCATTGCTTTCGTTGAAACTCAAAAACCCGTCGGCGATTGGGTCGTATATATTCAAGCCGTTTGAAGTAGAAAGGTAGAACCTGCCCTCCTCGCCTGGATAAATCCTGTAAACAACATTGGCTGAAAGGCTGTCATTCGGGTACATATTATATTGTATCCCTTGATATGTAGTTAAATTGTATTTAAAAATGCCAAAATTAGTGGCTAACCAAACGTCGCCATGTTGCCCAAGATAAATATCCACAATGGCTTTACCAACCTTCGAGGAATCTGGTAAACCCGGGATTTTTGGGTAAATATTTACCCACTGATTTTTTGTTTCATCAAAATATTTGAAGCCTGCCCATATCCTGCCTTTCGGTCCTGTTTTGAGCCAGGGAACAGCTCCGGGTATTTTTTTGGTTTTACCTGTTTCAAAATTGAAAACCTTTATATGGTCAACATTTGCTTGCTGTATCCAAAGTTCATTTTTCCCGGACAGGGCCATGCTAATGGTAGAAGCATTCAGCAAACTGTTGGGCATTTCAGAAGCAACCAATTTTTCTTTTAGGATATCGAATACCCTGAGGCAGTTCTCACCCATTATCAGCAGTCGATTTTCGTCTAATCTGACAAACTCCCCAGCATCTATGTTCCCCACAATTTCAAACGGATGGTGAGGCGAATGAGAAACGATAATTCCCCCGCCGGGTAAGACAAACCACAAACTCTCCGCCGCATCTTCGTAGCCATAGGCGACTGTGAACATTGGAATGCTGGAAGGATCTTCTTTGTTGTGCCGGAACACCTCAAATTCACTGGTGATAGGGTCGTAACAATGAATCTCGCCGATTGCCCCCATCCAGATTTTTCCCGATTTATCCGCCAACATCGAGTAAGGCGATTTTGATAATTCCGATTGAAACGAAGCGGTTAAATCTTTGAATTCTTGTGTCCGTGGATCGTATGTCCACAATCCATAGCCGTTTGAGCTAACCATCAATTTACCATCTGGCAACTCGACAATATCAGAAGCATAGCGCAAATTTTTTTCTTTAAATGCGGTGGGTACTTCTACCAAACGGAACTCATTTTTTCCTACTGTTTTTTGATGCAAACCTTGGGTATTCCCTACCCAAATGGCTCCGTTTTTTTGTTGAAAGAATACCAAGCCATCCCGAAAATAACCACCGAAATTGTCAAATTCTCCTGCGTCTTTCGACCAACGGCACACCCCGTCTACGGCAGTGCCTACCCACATATTCCCATCTTGATCTTTATTTATAAAATTGATGTCATTGCTGCAAAGGCTCTGGGGATTGGAGGGGTCATACCTCAACAGATCAAAGGTCTCGGTTTCCGGGTCGAAAATATATATGCCCGAATTCGTTCCTATCCAAATCCTGCCATCCTCCGCTTCGCAAATGGCGGTAGTAAAATTGTTACCCAAACTCTTCAGATAGCTCTGATTGTATTGAAATATTTTGAAATCTTTCCCATCAAAACGGTTCAGACCATTGAAAGTGGAAAACCACATAAACCCCGCTCGGTCTTGGATAATGCTTTCCAACCAATAAGTGCCGGGATGGGACAATCCCTCTTCCATCCCGTAACCTCGAAAATGAAGCTGCTGCGCAAAGGCAAGGTGGCAAATTCCCAAGCTGCAAAAGATGAAAAGATATAAAGTTTGTTTTCTCAAAAAATAGCACGTTAGTTTCCTTTGCAAGCTACAAAAAATTGGATGTAGTAAATAAGTGATTACCGTGCTATTATTTAGCCCATCTGTTGTAAATCCTTTAGATTTGCGCTCAGGTTTTTTGGCATATTGCCACATCAGCAAATAAGCACATTGATAAATATGTACACTTTCGATCATCAAAAACGCGTGCGCTACGGCGAAACCGATCAGATGGGTTATCTCTATTATGGTAACTATGCTCAGTATTACGAAATTGGGCGGGTGGAAATGCTGCGCTCGCTGGGCATTACGTACAAGGAAATGGAGCAGGAGCACAGCATCTGGATGCCGGTGGTATATATGGAAACTCGCTACGTGCGCCCGGCTTTGTACGATGAATTGCTCACTATTCGCACGACTTTACGCAAGCTTCCGGAAAAATTCATTACCTTTCATATGGAGATTTTTAATGAAAAAAATAAGCTGGTCAACGGCGGAAGTGTTAAATTGTGCTTTGTAGAAGCGAAAACGGGCAAAACGATTTACGCACCCGATTTTTTATTGGAGAAACTGCGACCTTACTTTGAAAAAGGCTAAAAAACCGAAAAAACAGCAAAGGCTTCAGAAGCCAAAGCTTCCCGATAAAAACAGGATATGGGAATTTATTGTGAACCTGCCGCTCATCAAGCAAGTCATGGGGTGGTCGAAGAAGCATTCCCTGCCCGGGTTTGCGGGTATTCCGGTATATGATGTAGTCACTTTCTTGTACAAAGAAACCAAAAAGCTGGACCTGTTTACCCGCGCCAATTCTATGGCTTTCAGCTTTTTCCTGTCGATTTTTCCATCCTTGATGTCGCTGTTTACGCTGCTGCCTTATTTCAGAAAATACCTGTTGCAAATATTTTTACCCGACATTGTGGACGAACGCTTCGATGAGGTTTTAAAAACCGAGATTGAGCAATTTCTGCCTGGTTCTACGGGAGAGGCCATTTCCTCTTTTATAGAAGACCTGACCACCAATCCGCGCGTCGGGTTGTTGTCGGTAGGTTTTTTCCTGGCGATCTTTTTCGCTTCCAACGGCATGCTTTCGATGATGCGGGGCTTTGAAAAATCCTACCCGCGTACCTTCAAAAAACGCAAACCTTTCCGGAAAAGGCTGATCGCGATCGTAATGACCTTTCAGTTGGGGCTACTGCTCATCGGGTCGGTTATTTTTATCATCCTGGGCAATCTGCTGATCCATGCAGCCACTCAATGGATCAATCTGGATAAAATTACTGAATTAAGCATTTCGCTGATCCGTTGGATTGCTATTATTATGCTGTTTTATACGGTAATTTCGCTGATTTACCGCTACGGTATTCCTACCCGCCGGAAGTTTAAGATGTTTTCGCCCGGGGCAACGCTGGCTACGATCTTGTCGATCCTGACTTCTATCGGTTTTGGTTTTTATGTGGACAATTTTGGCTTGTACAATAAATTTTACGGAAGTTTCGGTACGGTCATTGTGACTATGCTCTGGATACAATTGAATTCACTTGTGTTGCTGATCGGTTTTGAATTAAACGCCAGCATCGCCGTGAACCGGGACATGCGCGAGCAGGTAATGGACAAAGTTGATTAGGAGTGAGTAGGATATTGGGATATTGTCTTTAAACTTCAAAAACAATCCAGGCATCACAATAATTTGAAACCGCTCCCGGCGTTTTATGGTGTAAATTGAAAATCGAATGAGATCAACAATACTCCGGTTTGTTTTAATAAGCTCTGGCTTTTTGCTTGTAAATCAGGGATTTACACAAAAATACAGCAATGAATTCCTTTCCATCGGCGTGGGCGCAAGAGCACAAGGTATGGGCAATGCGGTGGTCGCCACAGTGAATGACATCACCGCCACTGCCTGGAATCCGGCGGGGTTGGCTTCTATTGATTTACAGGGTTTACAGATCGGCGCCATGCACTCGGAATGGTTTGGCGGTGTGGGAAAGTTTGATTATCTGGGATTTACCTTGCCCATGTCGCGGCCGGGGAGCCGCTTTGGCTTGTCGCTGATCCGATTTGGAGTGGATGAAATTCCAAATACCCTGAGTTTGTACGAAAGCGACGGCACCGTCAATTTTGATAATGTCACTGAATTTTCGGCGGCAGATTATGCTTTTCTGGCGAGTTATGCCCAACCTTTAAACACAAAAGCCGGCAAGTTGCAAGTCGGCGGAAATGTAAAAGTCATTCACCGCAGAATTGGTCCGTTTGCTACGGCCTGGGGCTTTGGGCTGGATATCGGCGGACAGTATTCTATTGGCAATTGGCGCTTCGGGGCGGTAGCAAAAGACGTGACGAGTACTTTCAACGCCTGGTCCTTTGATTTTACCGAAGAAGAAAAAGAAGTGCTCGAACTGACCAACAACGAAATTCCCATCAGCAGTGTGGAGATCACCAAACCACAGGTATTATTGGGCATTGCCCACCGGTTTGAATTTAACAAACTCGGTATCACGCCTGAACTGGACTTTAACATCACCACTGATGGGCGAAGAAACACACTGCTTTCGTCCGATCCATTTAGTATTGACCCGGCTTTCGGCATTGAAGCGGATTATGATTTTTTATTTCTGCGGGCTGGCGTCAGTCAGTTTCAGCGAGAATTGCAGTTTGACGGCGAAGAAATTCTGGCAGTGCGCCCCAGCATTGGCGTGGGTTTGCGCATTTCGGTGCTAAAACTCGATTACGCATTTACCGACATCGGCGATCAGGATAATACTTTTTCGCATGTCATTTCGCTAACGCTGGATATGAAAGCGAAAAAGAAGGATTGATGGAGTTTTGGAGTGATGGAAAATTCCGATTTAACATTTGTACAATTGTAAATTATCAAAAACCTTCTTAAATTGCATCAACATAACGGCGAAAGTGCTGTTATCTACATACCACGCAAGTATCGAAAAGTTTTGCCTCAACATTTCGACAATAAAGGCTAGATTTATCGTGACTATGGCGGGCTCCAATCCTTCGACTTGTCAGGATTCCCAACCGGGACGAGGAGATTACAGAACCACGTTAGCTGCCTTAATCCTGTCTTTCGGGGGTCAAAAACTGCCCTGGTATTTGTGTGGTTTTTTTATTTGGGAAAAGGGTGTTATTACTTATTTGAGCGTCTCGAAACAAGAGATTCTATTCCCAGCTCACCGATAACCCAACTCAAACATTCGGCGGGATAATATTCTTAAAATGCCCATTCATTTGCGCTTTCCGACGGATTTCTTCTATTTCCTTTACCCTCGGCAGAACATTTTCCAGATGCACCAGCATAAACTGTTGCCGCGCTGTCTCTTCCGGCATACACAGCAATTGATATTCGTGCTGCAAAGTGAAGCCTACTTGGTGCGCCCAATCGTAGGTACGAAACTGATCCGGTGTTTCGGGGAGGTCTTTTTGCACTTCCAGTAAAGCAAAAAGCTCGCGTATTAATTCCAAAATTTTTTCAGCGGTTATAAAATCGCCGCCTTCCAGCACCTGTACGCGCTCCACATCTGCCGCAGAATACAGCTTTTTAGGCGCCGTTTTATAAAATTGCTGAATATTAAAAATGCCCAAACCTTTGGTTCTAATGTCCAATTCTCCATTATCGTATCTTTTCTCGATGTTGAGCAATTGAATTTCGGTACCGGTTTCCATTACTTTTCCATCAATATAAGCTGGTATGCCGAAAGTAATTCCTTCCTCCTCGCATTCCTGAACCAGTTGTTTATAGCGCGGCTCAAAAATATGGAGGTTGAGTTGTTCTCCTGGGAATACTACTAGTTGTAATGGAAACATCGGTAAAAATGTGGACATATATCAAAGATTTTATGGCTCGAAACCAAAGATTTTTCTAAATTAAACGTTGAAATCTGGATTTACTTGCCAGCTTTGTATCGAAACACCAAAGTATCGGCAGGTGTTGTACTAAATCAAGAAAAACCATACAAAAACCCAGCCAGCCATGTTCATCAAAATGCTTCGCTTTTCCGCTTTATCTACTACCGTTTTAATACTGATTTCTATTGTAATTTTTTCTTCCTGTAAGCGTGAAAACCGCGCCGAAGGCATTCCTGAAAGCCTGAGCTCCTACGTGTACGGCTTCACTTCCGGTATTATTTCCAAAGCTGATCCAATCAGGGTGCGCTTCACTAGTCCGGTTGTAGTTTCTGATGAAGTCGGAGGCGATGTCCCGGGAAATGTTATTTCGTTCAATCCGAGCATTGCCGGGAAAGCCACCTGGGAAGATGATCATACGATCCGCTTTGAGCCGGAAAATAACTTGCAATCCGGTACGGCCTATGTCGCAACTGTGAATTTGCGCAAGCTGATCGACAACCTGCCCAAAGACGCCACCAGTTTCCAGTTTGACTTCCGCACGCGGGATCAATATTTTGAAGTGCAAACCAATGGTTTTCAGGCGCCTGACCCAAAAGACATGAGCGAGCAGGAATTTAATGGTGTGATTTTCACTTCAGATATTGCTGAAAATGAAGAGATTGAACAAGTCCTTACCGCCGAGCAAAATGGTAAAACCCTCCCTGTCCGCTGGGAACACGAGCCTAATCAAATGGTGCATACCTTTACCGTAGCAAGCATCGACCGGGGCAACCAGCCTTCGGAAATGGAATTATCGTGGGACGGAAAACCTGTAAACGTCGTGCTACGCGGTAAAAAAGAGGTGGAAATTCCTTCTTTAAAAGACTTCAAAGTGACCGATGCACGCGTGGTGCAGGATCAAGATCAGTATATTTTATTGTTTTTTTCCGATCCGCTGCAAGCCTCGCAAAACCTGGATGGGTTGGTCAGTATCAATGATTACACCGGTAATTTGCGTTACAGCATCGATGGTAATCGGCTGCGAGTGTATCCTTCTGAACGAATTGTTGGGGATCGCAGAATTGTAGTCAGTCCCGGTGTGCGGACTTTGGATAATAAAAAAATGGCCAACCCCAGCGAGTGGCAGGTCGAATTTGCCGACGTCAAACCGCAAGTGCGCTTGGTGGGTCGGGGTGTGATTTTACCCAATTCCAATGGACTAATCTTTCCATTTGAAGCCATCAGCCTGAATGCCATTGATTTAGAGGTTTTTAAAATTTATAACAATAACATCCTTCAGTTTTTACAAACGAATGAACTCGACGGTAGCTATGATCTCTATCGAGTTGGACGTGTGGTCATGCAGAAAAAAATTGATCTGACCGACCTGAATCCGCGTGCCCGCTCGACTGAATGGACCCGCTATGCGCTCGATCTGAGTAAAATGGTGGAAAAAGACCCCGATGCAATTTACCAGATCAGAATTGGCTACCGCCCAGCGTATTCCAACTATTTCTGCAATGCCAATAGTGCTACCGGCGGCGTCACCGTCAATGAAAACATGACCAAACTCTCCGCCAATCTGGATGAAAACGGCGAATACGTCAGCATCATGGAGAGCTGGTATGGCGTGGAAGGCTGGTACGATGGTTATAGCTGGGCGCACCGGGAAGATCCCTGCTATCCGGCTTATTACAATTCCGAGCGCTTTTTGCAGCGCAATGTGATCGCTTCCAACCTCGGCATTATTGCCAAAGGCGGTAATGATAACTCCTATTTTGTGTCGGTTGCAGACATTCGCACCACCGAACCAATCAGCAATGTGGAACTGACGTTTTATGATTTTCAACAACAAGTTTTAACTACGGCACAAACCGGCAGTGACGGCACTGTAAAAGTCCAGTTGCAGCGTAAACCCTTTGTCGTAGTGGCGAAAAAAGAAGCCCAGCGTGGCTACCTCCGCCTGGAAGATGGTACTTCGTTGTCACTAAGCCGCTTTGATGTGGCAGGCGAAGTCACGCAAAAAGGTTTGAAAGGCTTTATGTACGGCGAGCGCGGCGTGTGGCGCCCGGGTGATTCGGTCTATTTGAATTTTGTATTGGAAGATCGCAGCAATAAGCTTCCCGCGAATTATCCGATTTCATTTGAACTCACCGATCCGCGCGGGCAATTGCAGGAAAAACGCACGGTTACACCAAGGGCAGGTAATGTCTATTCGCTTTATTTTGCAACAGAACCCGACGCACCTACCGGTAGCTGGGTCGCCAAAGTAAAAGCCGGCGGCGCGGAGTTTGACAAGGTCATTCGCATCGAAACCGTCAAGCCCAATCGTCTGAAAATCAATCTCGAATTTGGTAAAAAAGAACTCTATGCCTCCGAAGAACCGTTTACCGCCAATCTGAATGCAGCTTGGTTACATGGCGCGCCGGCCAAGGATTTGCGAGCGCTCGTCGAGGTACAACTGCGTTCTACCAATACCAGTTTTGAAAAATATAAAGACTTCGAATTCGATGATCCGGCGCGTGATTTTGAATCAGATCCCAAGATTATTTTTGATAAGACGCTGGATAGCGAAGGCAACGCCCAGTTTTCAACGGCTCTTCTGGACAGTAAAATGGTGCCCGGTAAGCTTTCCGCGAGCTTTAAGACCAGGGTTTTCGAGCGTGGCGGCGATTTCAGCGTGGATAATTTCACCCTGCCGTATTTCCCGTTCAGCGCTTTTGCGGGTGTCAATATTCCCCAAAACAAATACGGCGAAAAGCAGCTTGATGTCAATAAAAACAGCAACTTGAACTTTGTAGTCGTCGATGCCAAAGGCAATCCCGTTCGCAATCGCAACCTCAGCGTAGGTTTGTATCGTGTGGAATGGCGCTGGTGGTGGGATGAAGGCTACGATTACGTTTCCCGTTTCAATACAAGCGACCACTTCGCCGCCCAGCAAAAACGGACACTTACGACCAATGCGCAAGGACAAGCCAGCTGGAATATGAAAGTGGACAACTGGGGGCGCTACCTGGTGCGTGTCTGTGATTCCGAAAGCGGACACTGCTCCGGCGATTTCTTCAACGCGGGCTACCCCTGGTACGATGATGACAATACCCAGGCGCGCACAGCCGCGGCTATGATGACTTTCACCACAGATAAGGAAAAGTACAATGTCGGTGAAACGGTAACGCTGACCATTCCTACCGGCGAGGTCGGGCGTGCTTTGGTGACACTGGAAAACGGCTCTCGCGTAGTGGAATCTTTCTGGGTGGATTCAAAAGCAGGCGAAAATAAAATTAACTTCAAAACCACCCCGGAAATGACGCCCAATGTGTACGCTCATGTCGAATTGTTACAACCACATGCACAGGTGAAAAACGACTTGCCGATTCGCTTATATGGCGTGGTTCCGGTGATGGTCGAAGATCCTAAAACGCGTTTGAGTCCGGTTTTAAAAATGCCCGACGAACTGAAGCCGGAGCAAAAAGTCACCGTGGAAGTATCTGAAAAGAACGGAAAATCAATGGTTTATACCGTCGCAGTCGTAGATGAAGGCTTGCTGGGTTTAACTCGTTTCAATACGCCTAATCCCTGGGATGCTTTCTTCGCGCGGGAGGCGCTGGGCGTGCGCACCTGGGATGTGTACGATCAGGTGTTGGGAGCCTACGGTGGTGAATTGGAGCGCATTCTCAGCATTGGCGGGGATGCCGGATTGAACCGGGCGGCTGCCCAGGATCGGGCTAATCGTTTTAAACCGGTGGTCATGCACTTGGGACCATTCGAACTCAAAGCCGGTCGCAAAGCCAAACACGAAATCACTATTCCCAATTATATCGGCGCGGTGCGAACAATGGTGATCGCTTCTGAAAATGGCGCTTATGGCGCGACAGAAAAAACAACACCCGTCAAAAAACCACTGATGATCCTGGCTACACTGCCTCGTGTGCTGGGTCCGGGCGAAAGCCTGAAACTGCCGGTGAACGTGTTTGCCATGGATCAAAAAGTAAAAAATGTGAGTATTTCAATTGCCGAAAGCAGCGGATTGGCAGGCATTAGCCAAAAATCCAAGTCGATCAGCTTTGGCAAACCCGGCGATGGATTGGTGGAATTTGATGTGCAAATGGCGGAAAGAATTGGCGTGGCGAAGTTCACCATTACGGCACAAGGCGGCGGCGAAACCTCCAAGCAGGAAATTGAGATCCAGGTGCGAAATCCAAACCCGATTGTTACCGACGTGGTCGCTGCGGTTCTGGAACCCAATAAAGACTGGTCGCAAAGCTTCGAACCCGTGGGCATGCGCGGCACGAATGAAGGCATTCTGGAAATTTCCAATATCCCGCCGATCAATCTCGGGGAGCGGCTGAACTATTTGATTCAATATCCTTACGGTTGTTTGGAACAAACGCTTTCCGGCGGCTTTCCGCAATTGTATGTCAATAAATTGATTGAATTAAACGACGATCAAAAAAAATCCGTTCCGAACAATATCAAAGCTACAATCGATCGACTGAAGCAATTCCAGACCGAAAACGGTGGCTTCGCCTATTGGCCCGGGAATTCCACGCCCGACCACTGGTCCACGAGTTACGCCGGTCATTTCTTATTGGAAGCCAAAGCTTTAGGCTACGCGGTGCCAGGCGGTATGCTGGATCGCTGGACGAAGTTCCAAAAGAAAGTCGCGCGTATGTGGGATCCCAAGCAGAAGGAATACGGCTTTGTCAGCGATCAAAGCCACGAATTGAATCAAGCTTACAGGCTTTACACTTTGGCACTGGCAAAAGAAGCTGAAATGGGCGCAATGAATCGCCTGCGTGAAACCAGAAATCTGAGCCTCCAAGCTAAATGGCGCCTCGCGGCTGCCTACGCCGTAGCCGGGAAACCGGAAGTTGCCAAATCCATTACCAAAGGGCTTTCCCGCAGCGTAGCCGATTATACGGAAATGTCTTACACCTATGGCTCAGACTTGCGCGACGAAGCGATGATCCTGGAAACGCTGGTGCTGATGAACGATAAAACCGCCGCCGGACAAATGGTGCGCGACGTGGCCGAAGGACTGAGTTCGCAGCGTTGGCTGAGCACACAGACCACGGCTTATGCACTTTTGGCAATTGGAAAATTTGTGGGCAATACCGAAGTCGGCAAGCGCTATACCTTCACTTATGCCTTGAATGACAAAACCGTGAACGCCGGTTCCACCATGCCGGTGATGCAAATTGAGGTGCCATCGAACAGTGCCGGAAAAGTTTCGGTGAAAAACACAAGCCAGACCACGCTCTTTGCCCGGCTTATCCTGCGCGGGCAACCCGTAGCCGGCGCCGAAACCGCCAGCGCGAACAACCTGAATATCAACGTGATGTATAAAACCCTGGACGGTCGTGCGATCAATCCGGCGAGCCTGCCGCAGGGCACGGATTTTGTGGCCGAGGTGAAAGTCACACACCCGGGCACGCGCGCGATCCCCTACCGCGAGATGGCATTGAATCAGATTTTCCCGTCCGGTTGGGAGATTTTGAATACCCGCCTGGATAATCTGGAGAGCTTTGGTTCCGCATCCAAGCCTGAGTATCAGGACATTCGCGATGACCGGGTGAATACCTTTTTCGATATTTTCCAGGGTCAGACGCAGACGTTTGTGGTGCGCCTGAATGCCGCGTACCAAGGCAGATTCTATTTACCGGCTACCTCCTGCGAAGCCATGTACGATCACACCATCAATGCCCGCCGCCCCGGGCAGTGGGTGGAAGTGGTTGCGCCGGGGGGAGCGATTTGATAGA
>CAZGAU010000094.1:0-20508 GCA_964523725.1 uncultured Saprospiraceae bacterium | reverse complement strand
TAATATCAAATAACTTTTGCTTGCTACGAAAATAGTAATGCAATAAAGCTTTATTAACACCAGCTTCCTCAGCAATGTCATCCATCCGCGCGCCCTGCAAGCCGTCCCGCATGAATATTTTCTTGGCTGCCGCTAAAATCTTCTCCTCGGTTGAAATGTCTTTCGTCATTCTTGAATTTTTAAATTTAACTTTTAGGTTAAACTTTTTACAAAAGTAATCCCTTAACAGGAATTTGTCAAGGGAAAGGGTGAATTATTTTAAAAATTTTTCAATTCCTGCCGGTTGATCTTGCCCGTATCGTTCTTCGGGAGGGCATCTAAAAACACAATAGATTTGGGTACTTTGAATTTGGCAAGCTTGCTTTGGCAATAGTCAATTATTTCATTATCAGCAATCTGTGTAGCATCTTTTATCACCACAAAAGCCTTTCCCACCTCGCCCCATTGTTCATGCGGTACGCCGATTACCGCTGCCTCCGACACCGCCGGATGCGAGACCAGTACCCGCTCCACCTCTGCCGGATACACATTTTCGCCGCCGGAAATAAACATATTCTTGATGCGATCCACCACATAAAGGTAGCCTTCCTCGTCCTGCCGGAGCATGTCACCTGTGTGAAACCAGCCATTTTCAAGGGCTTTGGCAGTAGCCAGTTCATTACGCCAATAGCCGGGCGTCACCATCGGGCCTTTGAGCAGCAGCTCGCCAGGTTGGTTGCAAAGCACTTCTCTGCCAGATTCGTCCACAATTTTGATCAGGACGTAAAAATTCGGTCGCCCGATCGAGCCTTTTTTGCGAATGGCATCATCCTGGTGAAGCGACGTTAAATTCGGTCCTACCTCGGTCATCCCGTAGCCCTGTCGGATGGCGACGCCTTTCGCGTGCCAGGTTTCAATCAGGGGAATCGGCATCGGCTCGCCGCCAACAATAATGTACAAAAGGCTTGAAAAATCAGCATTGGCGAAAGCCGGCTCATCCGCGATCATCTTCAGCATCGTGGGTACACCCATAAAAATGGTCGCCCGCTCTTGTTCCAGCAATTGTAATACCGTCGCCGCGTCGAATTTTTTAATGATACAAGTGTAGCCACCGTGATGCAAAAAGGGCGTGGTGAGCACGTTCCAGCCTCCGGTATGAAAGGGCGGCATGCAATTCACCGTTCGACTTTCACTATTGATAATCAAGGACATAGCTGTATTAATACTGTTCCAAAACAACATTTTGTGGGTATAAAGCGCACCCTTGGGGAAGCCCGTCGTGCCGGAAGTATAAAGAATAAAAATCGGATCGTTTTCGTCCACAATCTTAATTGGAAAATACTGATCTTCAGGTTTTTGAAACGAAGAATCGCAAAATTTACTTAAATCTTCGATGGTCCAATGGTGAGGAATCTCCGCATAAGTCGGCGCTGCGGTCAATATTTCCTGATATTTGGCTTCACCGAGGACGAGCTTGGGCTGCGCATTTTGCAACAAATAATCAATCTCCGCGCTGGTCAGGCGATAGTTCATTGGAACAAGGATACAACCCGTTTTTTGAGCAGCCGCAAATAGGATAAGGTATTCCAGGCAGTTTTCAGCAAGGATTGCAATCCGGTCACCTGCCTGAATATCAAAGTGTTGCATAAGCTGATGTGCGAGGCGATTGCTCATGCGGTTGAGTTCGCCGTAGGTCAGCGTCCTGCCGGTTTCATGTTCTTTGAGCGCGACTTTGTCAGGGCTGTAAAGCGCCCATTTTGCCGACCAGTCTTGTGCTTGAATTTTCATGTGTTTTGGTGCGATGGTGTTTTGGTGTTTGCTGTTTTGGAACCATCTCAATAATACTATAACACTCTGACTCTAAATTACAATCTAAACGCTGCGCTGGCAAAGGCCAATCCCCCGCCAGAGCCAATGAAATAGACCAAATCCCCAGATTTTACAATGCCCTTTTCCCAGGCGTCGTTAAACGCCATCGGAATGCAGGCAGAACCGGTGTAGCCGTAATGATGCATGATCGTGTGCGCTTTATCGTGCGGAACATCCAGTAAATCCAGGGTTTCCCAGATGCTGTTGATATTAATTTGTGTAATAAAATAACAGGCTACATCTTCAGATTTTACATGCAGTCGCTCGTTCAAGTTTCTGGCCATCCGCGACCAGGTTTCGGGATTCAGTTCCTTGGGGAATTTCTGGACAAACTTCAGCTGGTGATCATGATTTTTCAAAACCACCTCATTTACAGGCTGATGTGTGCCGCCGCCATAGATACCCATCCAGCCATTATATTGCCCTTGCGAAATCAATTCACTCGCCAGAAAACCTTTATTTTCAGCACTTTCAGCTTTTAAAACGACCGCGCCCGCGCCATCTGCAAATAGGGTAACCGTTTTTTTATCTTGCAAATTTAAATATTTACTCATTGCATAAGCCCCGATCACGAGGACGTAATGATATTGCTCATCCGCGCGAATGTACTTGGCGCCAATGTCCAAAGCCGTGACAAAACCCGCGCAAGCAGTATTAATATCAAACGTGCCCGCGTTTTTAGCGCCCAGACGATCCTGTACTACCGAGGCTGTAGAAGGCGAAATAAACTCAGGCGTATCCGTGGAAATGATAATCAAATCCAGGTCTTCGGCAGTAATGCCTGCTCGTTCAATCGCCTGGCGTGCGGCGTTTTCTGCCAGATCGGCGGTACTCTCACCTTCTGCGCACCAGCGACGCTCCAGGATTTGCACATTTTCCTCCAGCCAGGTGCTTACGTTTTCACCCAGCAATTCGTCAAAATAACGGTTGGGAATCACGCGCTCCGGTGCATAAGCCCCTGAGGATATGATGGTTGCGTTACGCATACAATTCGATTTGAGTTTCCGTTTTAACCAAACAGAAATGGTGATTATAATTTGTTGTGCTCGGTCGTTTTTGAAATCCACCAATTGATGAGCAAAGTCGGAATCACGCTTGCCAATAAACCAATGGTGGCGGTCACGCCGGGATTGTCGAATGCCAGCGTACTGTTGGGGAATAACTGTTTACCCCAGAAAAAAAGCGCAAAATGCAGTACAAACGCCAGCACCGACATGCTCCAGACCAATGTAATGGATACTTTTTTGAATAATACACCTGCCAATAAAGGGGGAACGGCAGCCAGCACCAGTCCATAGACCCCGGTTTGCCCGAAAATGCCCAGCAATTTCGGCGGGTTCAATGTAACCGCAAATGTTAATACCGCAATGACAATCAATACGATATGACTAAATTTGAAAGCCAGCTTCATTTTTTCATCTTCGGAGAGATCGCTTTTGCCAACTTTATCTATCACGTTCAAAACCAGGTCATTGGCTGTGATAGTCGAAATACCCACGAGCAAGCCATCCAAAGTAGACATCGCCGCCGCGAGTAATACCACGCTGATGATCGTAAACATCCAGTCCGGGAAAGCATTTTGCAAATAAACCGTCATCACCAGATCCTGCCGGAACGCCCCGGTAGCCGGGTCGATCAATTGTTCCGGTGGCACGCTCAGATGCGCCCAGAAACCGGCAAGCAATAACATGGTAAATAACAAAAAGACTACGCCAAAAACAATGATATAATTACGTACGGCTCGGTCAGTTTTTACATACAGCGCTTTAGTCAGGATATGCGGCTGGCAAACCAGGGCTCCGCCGATACAAAATCCGGCAATGTAAGTAGAAAATAAATCGTTGTATAATAAGCTTTTGGGATTCACCCAATCCAGTAAATTTGGGTCTTTCGCTTGAATTTGTGCCCAAATATCACCTTCGGTAAACATTAACTTTACACCCGACCACATGATAATGATTGTAACAAATATCATTAAAAAGCCTTGCAACATATTGGTAAAAACATGCGCATAAGTACCGCCAAACAGCACATATCCAGTGACGAAAATCAAGGTTATTAATAATGCCGCCACGTTATTTACACCTAATAATTTTTGCATTACAATGGAAATACCGCCTACCAGCAGCACGATAAACGCAAAACTCAGCAGATTGATGATCGAAAAATAGAACGAAAATGGTTTAGAACCATAGCGTTTGCCAATCCAGTCGGGGATCGTGAGCGCACGCATCTCCGCGCCCCTTTGCCGGAAGCGAAAGGAGAGAATGATCAGCATGGTCATAAACCCAAGATAAACACTCAAACCCAGATGCATAAAGCCCGCCAGACCATTTACATAAACAAAGCCCGGATTGATAATAAAAGTAGCCGCCGATGCAGTACTCGCAGCGAGCGTCACTCCTACCACAAACGGCGAGAGGTCGCCCATACCGATGGCAAAACTGCTGAAGTCCTTGGTTTTCTTGTGTCCCAGCCAGCCGAGGTAAGCCGTGCCAACCAGATAAATGCTGAACAGTATCCAGGCGAATGCCATGTCGATCTTTACTTTTTAAGTGAATTATTTCAAATTTATTTACCGATTATGATATCCATGCCTGGCAAATGTAATAATGGAGTATTGGAGTGATGGAATGTTGGAGTTTTGCAAAAGCCCTTACCCCAACATTCCATTTTGTTTTAATAACTTTATTTACTTCGATTTAATAGCCGGTAAATTCACCCGAAACTCCAGTGTATAAAGGCCTCTCGTCGGTGCGGAAGCCGTAAATTCACGCAATTCCTGGTTAAATAAATTCACCGCTGATGCTGACACCGTAAAAATATTATTAATCCGATAACCAACACCCAAATCCAGGGTCACAAAATCGCCCAGCGGCCCATAGTTAAAGGAATCTGCGCTGCGGGCATTCTCCACGATCGGCTTGCCGCGATAGGTCAACCCCGGATGCGTTTGCGAAGCAATCTGGAAGCTGGAGAAGTAATCATAAGCTTCTACCCAGCGCGCGTAGCCATTGGCAAAGAACTTATTCCCGCTGTAATTCAGACCAAGCCCCCCCTTATTATTCGGCGCATTCACCAGAATATCGAGGAAATTCACCGTGCCATTTTTATCGAAATCATTTTTCGGATTGTCCTCGTCCACCGACCAGTCGAAGTAAGAATAATTCAGACTCACGCTGAACTGCGGATTGAAGAAGTAATTCAAACCTAAATCCAGACCGTAAGTATTTACTTCACCAAAGTTGACGTAAGTCGCAACCAAACCTCTGTAAGCTGCATAACCCGATTGCACCTCCTGGATCGGAGTGTTTCCGCGTTGTGTGGTCACGCCAATTACGGTCACAGGGCTGAGGAAGTCTTTGGAAATATTATAATACGCATTGGCATCCAGGAATAATTTGTTTTTGACCAGTTCGCCACGGTAGCCCAATTCAAAGGTTTGAAGTTTTTCCACCTTTTGTTTTTCCACCATTGAGCCGTCCGCTAAGGTGAAACCTTCTGCATTTCCAAGGATCAAACCGCTAAATAAATCACCAAACATATTCAAAATCGTTGGTGCTGCAATCCCCTGACCATAGGTTAGACGCCAGGTGCCGCTTTGTCCTACATTCAAGATACCAAACTTAGGTACGAAGTTGAAATCATAAATTTCATGATTATCCAATCGAGCTGCTGCCAGTGCTCGCCAGCCACCGCCAAATCGGTACGTTGCATGCACATATCCACCGAGTTGGTTGATTTCAATAAAATCATCGGCATTTTGATCCAGCAAATAAGTACCCCGGCTATTGGCGCGGTCGAGTTGCCACTGCACTCCGGTGACGATATCGAGATTACCGAAAGAGTTATTGTACTGGAATTCAGCGTTCCAGCGCTTTGAATCGTCCTGGAACAAGGCGCCGGTGGAATAAGAACGCGGGCCGGCGGCTACCGACTCGGGCTGACCGGCATCCCGTAAGGCATAATAGGCTTTGGTACGGTCGTCGATAGAATAAGTGCTGTCGGTTTTACTTTCGGTGTAATAAGCTTGCGCAAACCAGTTTTTACCGGAGAATTTCACTTGATAATAATTAATAACCCAATCCCGGATCTGATTACGCCCCACATTTGTAGGCGACAGGTAATTGCTGCGGCTGCGGCCCCAATTAAATGTGACGTCCAAATCTTCGACCGGGGTGTAAATAAGCGATGCCTCCGTGCGAATGAAATCCGTGCCGGGATCAAGCGCAAATTCTTCATAACCTTCTTTCTGACCGTCGGGAATGGCCTTGCCTTCCGCATCAAATGCGCCAACGCGATCAATAAAAACAGAGTCAGTGTATTCAAACTCGGTAGCGGTTGTAAACTCGCCAGTGATTTTAAATGCGAATTTGTCATTCAGCACTTGCGCATGACGCAAACGACTGGAGAAGAAGCCATTACCATCACCATTTACTCCTGGGTTGACCGCAATAATCGTTCCAGGAGAGGTACGCGGATCTTTGGTAATCGTATTCAGTAAACCATTGTGCGCATTGGGTCCATAGAGCGTCGCATTCGGTCCCAGAATTACTTCCACTCTCTCAATATCTTCTTTGATCGTGGTATTCAGCGGCCCGAAAGGTAAACCCGTTGCCACCAGTGTAGAAAAGCGACCATCGGTCACTTGCAGGTTTTTTGCGTTGAAATTGGAATTAAATCCACGGATGTTAAAAGCAGGCGTCGCAATACCGGCCCGGAAATAGTCAATCCCCTTCTGGCGGGCGATCAGTTCCCCGGGATTCCCGGCGTACTCTTCAATTTCCTTTGCAGAAATGGTTTCAATAGTCGCAGGGCTTTCGGTCAATTTCTCGGGCTTTCTGGAACCCGAAACTACCACCTCGTCGAAGGTAGTGCCAAGTGCCAATGTAAAATCCACGGAAGCAGTACCGCCAGCTTCTACGGTAATGGTCTTTTCCGCTTCGGCATAACCGATGTAAGTGGCGACAATGGTGTAAGTACCCGCGTTCACCGACAGGCTGTAGCTACCGTCAATACCGGTGGATGTGCCCAGTGCACCGCCTTTGATGACCACGTTGGCGCCAGTAAGCGGTTCGCCTTCGGTGCCAACGACCTTACCTGAAATGGTGCCTTTTTGGGCATGGGCGGTCAGCGCCATGAGTCCAATCACTAGGAGTGTAAGTAAATTTTTCATAAGTTTGCAGGTCTTTAAAATTTTTCAAATAAACTTTTTGACTGCTCTGAAAAAGGATGGCCAAATCCTGTTCTTTGGAGCAGTTTTTTTTTGATGCAAAATTCTGCAAACCAAGGTAGAAACTAAGTGGAGATTTGAACGAATCCAATTCAAAAAAGGAGGGGTTGACTCAATGGAATTAATTAATGGTTTTAAAACATAAAAACCTGTTTACCAACAGCTTAAAATAGATCTACAATGGGTTGACAAATAAATTTTGCAAAATCCTAATTTTCAAAACAATCATAGCCTCAAGTGGCTTCCAACCGTTTTTTGTATGGATTTTCACAAAAGAAAAAAGCAAAATATTGCCTTTACATGAGATAAAAGCAGACAATACTCCTACCCATCAAGGACAGCGTCGGGATTAGAAAGACTAATAAATGGTTTGTTTATTTTGCAAAAGCCTGGATCGCTTCATTGACGCCTTCTGCACATTCCCACTGCACGAAGTGCCCACAGGCATCGAAGAGTTGTAACTGACTGTTTGGCAATTGCTTATGCCCTGACTCCGCCACCTGAGCGGTGGTCAGTGCCGGATGCAGAAGTTTATTGGGAATAAGCAAATCATTTTTACCATATAATATCAAGGTAGGGATCGTGATTTCCGGAAGACGCTCATATACAGGTTCATTGAGCATGCCCTGCACGCATTGAGGAATCATTTCGCAGTAAGTATCATATTCCACCGTTTCGCGCATAAACAGCCGGTCTTCGATCATAAATCGAGCATCCTCAGGCATTTGATGGAAGTTGATCTCAAAGTTTTTTATAATTTGTTCGGTTGGTGTTGCCTTAATAAAAGCAGCGGTATAAACGTTTTTAAACCACAACTTTTCAGCCTCGGTGAAGGTCTCGAAGCCCGCCGGCGCTATTAATATTAGTTTTTCCACATTGGGTAATTTTCTCAAAACCAGATGCATACTGATCTGTCCGCCCATGGAATGCCCGACCAGTACGACGTTTTTCAAATTCAATTTTTCTATAAACTGCTGCACCGCATCCGCGAAAAAACTCATGCTGTGGGTATAATTTCCTTTGCTCGACTTTCCGTACCCCGGCAAATCCAGCGCAATGCAGCGATAATCTTGCTTTAAAACTTCAATATTTTTTGTCCAGCTCTTAAGGTAGCTTCCCATGCCGTGTAAGAATAAAAATGTTTGAGCGCCAGCCCCTTCATCCACGTATGCAACTTCAACACCATCAGACACTTGCACCTTGTGCACATCGTACGGATATACCCAGTCCTGCATGGAAGCCTGTTTTTGATTTTGACAAAAAATGCTGTTGGAAAACAACAAGAATAGAGAAAGTAAGAGCAAATTCCTGGCGATCAGCATGGAGTTTGTTTTTGGTTCAGTTAGTTTGGTATGCAATTTAAATCAAAAAAGGAATTCCTAGTAGTATTTCAAATTAGTCAACCTCTTATTTTTTATAATGTAAAAAATTAATTTACAGGACTTTAGTTCATCAAAGTTAATAAAATATTACCTTAGTCTATGTCATTTAAAAATGGTTTCCGGGTGATACGGTTCAGCATCTTCCATTGGAAATAATAATTTTGAAACCTGTAAAAATTCAAAACAACATTATTAGTATTAAAATAAAAACAGGGAAAAATTATGAATCAATTACATGGAAAGGTCGCCATTATTACCGGTGGAGCCAAGGGCATCGGCAAAGCAACCGCGAAGAAATTTCTTGCGGAAGGCGCGGCCATCGCGATCTGGGATATTGACGAAAGTGCAGGAAAATCGGCAGTTGTGGATCTTCAATCCAATGGACATCAGGTGCGCTTTTATCGGGTGAATACCACCGATTTTAATGCCGTGAGTAAAGCAGCCGAGCAGGTACATCATGATTTTGGCGGTATTGATATCCTGGTAAATAACGCGGGCATTACGCGAGATGCTTCTTTGAAAAAAATGACGCCGGAGCAGTGGCAGCAAGTGATCGACGTCAACCTTACGGGTGTTTTTAATTGCACCAAAGCCGTTTTTCCTTACATGGAACAACGCGGCGGCGGGCGCATCCTGAATGCGGCTTCGATTGTAGCGCTGTACGGGAATTTCGGGCAGACAAACTATGTGGCGACTAAATCCGGCTTGATCGGCATGACCAAGGTCTGGGCGCGGGAATTGGGCAGAAAGGGCATCACGGTCAACGCCATCGCACCAGGCTTTATCAATACCGAAATGCTGGAAACCGTGCCGGATAATATTCTGGATGACCTGAAATCGAAAACTCCGCTCGGTCGGCTCGGGGAGGCAGAGGACATTGCTAATGCCTACACATTCCTGGCTTCTGATGCGGCATCCTTTATCACGGGCGTGACGCTGAGCGTGGATGGCGGGTTGGTGTTGTAAGGATTATTTTATTAACTTCCCGCAGATCACGCGGATTTGCGCGGATAATATAAATAACTTTACCTAAAATTATTTACCTTTAACTAAATAACAATTGACTAACGACGCCAGCATGAGAAGCAAGCTTCAAAAATTCACCGATTTTACCAATACGCTGTTGCCGCACGAAACCCAGTATTTACTGTCGGTGCAGCAGTTTGACGACGAGGTAAAGCTGGGCATTCTGAGGCAAGTAGATTATAATTGTCGGTATATCGATCAATTCATTCCTTATGATACATCTATTGATAAACGTAAATATTCTTTATTAAAAAACTGGATCGAGGCGCGCCTGCAAGCAGTGGATGTGGACGAGCATTTCGAGTGGATGAATGATATGGAACGTAAAATTATGACCGATTCCATTCAGTTGCAGGAGGAAAAAACATTATTGAAAGCCATTCGTAATTATGAATATCCGGGCTTCTTTTTTACAAAATTTTATGAACTGGTTGAATTATACCGGCATTTTCTGCTTATCCGCATGCGCTATGCCGATCATAAACTGACCGATGATTTTATTGAATCGCATCGCGAAGCTTATTTACAATCCAAATCAATAAGTGAAAAGTTACATCAGGCGACCCGCGATATTGTAATGCAATATTCCAGCAATTCGACCGAATCTATTCAGTGGGAAGAGTGGTTGTCGGAGATTTTTTATAATGAACAGCTCGACGGGTTCATTCGATATTTAGCATTGGTACGGCTGACTTTTATTAGTTTCAATTACCGAAAATATGATATTCTCCGGGGAAAATATGATTACCTTGATAAACAATTTGCGCAGGGCGCTTATTATTCCAAGCGAATATTATTAAACTATTACAGCAACCGCCTCATGTTGCATAGCCATTTCCGTGAATATGATAAAGCCGTTTATTATGGTTATTTATCCATTCGCGAAAAAAATCATGATTATATTCACTATGTAAATAACCTTTGTGCGGTATTGCTTCGCCAAAAGCGCAATCAGGAAGCCCTGCAACTTATGCGCAAAGCGGCCCCGGAGATGAAAGTGACCAAGAATTTCCACACCCGCGTGGGTTTTGTGGCATTTTATGTAGAAGCGCTCAATAAAAACGGGCAGTATAAAAACGCCGAAAATTACGCCGATTCATTCCTGAAAGCTTACCCGAAGGAAGTATTGCAATACCGCTGGCATTTATTTTTTTCGGTTTATTTTGAAGCGCTGCTACGTCGTCATCAACACCAGAAAATCCTGCGTATCACCCAGAAATACAAGCTGTTAGAGAAAGATAAGGCATATCAGGCCAAGGCAAGTTATTTACCTACCATTCCCTGGTATTATGAAATTGCACGATATAAAGAGGGTTTACTTTCTCAAAAAGAACTCACCCAAATTTTCCAGGAATACCTCGACTCAAGAGCGCACGCACCAGATAAACTGGAACTTCTGAAATCCACTATGGACAGCCTCCAGAGCATACCCCCCGAGGTAATGCGGCAACTGGAATGGAATATGATAAAACACGTAAATAAGTAACGCCCTATTTACTTGTTTTTAGTTTTTTGCTTTAGCACCAGCAAAGGTTTTGTTACGTTTTTCAGCATCAGTTTTTCGGCGGTACTTCCCACTGCAAGCAGCCTGAGCTTGGAGTGCCCTATTGCTCCAATGATTATCATATCCATATCATTTTCATCTGCGTACCGGATAATTGGCTCTACAATATCTGCTTCCGGATGTGGTAATATTTTAACTTTTACATTGGCTTCCCCAAGATCAAATTTCTTTATAAACTTGATATGCTTATCTTTTGTAAGATTACTCATATACTGGTTGAAATGCGGATTGAATCCTGGTGTTTCGGGACTGCTTACAAAATGATATAAATGAAAATATAAAATCTCCGGATTTCCAAAAGATCCAGCTAGTTGTATAGCACTATGAAGTGCATACCCCGAATTATCGGAAAAATCAACCGGTACAAGTATTTTTTTAACCGGAAATGTAGTATTGAGAGGCACAAACAGCACCGGGCAATCGGATTGCCGTACAAACTGGCGTGAAACCACACCACTTCCTTTGGACAGCGATTTTTTACCAACCATTAAAAGGTCTATTTTTTTTATCCGTTTCCAGCGTATGAGGGTAGGTAAAGGATTGCCTTCCACCACCTGAATATCTGTTTTGCCCAATAATTCCGCGGGAAAATATTTTTTTACTTTTTCTTCTACGACTGTCTTTATATGCTCGTCTTGCGCGTATAATTTGCGGTCCTCATCAGTAGCGCTTGACTCTCCCAGCAAATCGGGAGCAACGTGCAAGAAATAAATCTTTTGGGCACCTACAGCCTGGGCGAATCGACCTGCATATTTTATCAGTGTAACATCCATCGGAGATAAATCCAGTGCGACCATAATTCGATTAAACATAATTATAAGTTTTATCAAAATGAATTAAATAAGACACCGTTACGATATAATATCCAGGTGAGTTTTAAGGCTGTTTTTATAAAAATAAGTAAGCAAAGGGACAATTTTAAATTAAAATAAAATATCTCATAAGAAGTTGGTTGTCAGCTTAATCTGACTTTTGACAATCGACTGTAAAACTGTCCGACTACTTAATTTCATTAAACTGCTCCTTCCGCTTGTAAGGTCTTTGCCTGTAATCCTGCATTTTCCAGCATGACCACCTCGGTGATATTTTCCATGTTCAGCACGCCGATGAGTTCGCCGTTTTCCATTACCGGGCAGATGCTTGCCTTAGAACGGGACATTATTTCATAAGCTTCCCTTAAGCCCATATCAGGAGATAACACCATATATTCTTTATTGATAATCCGGTTGATATGTGCGTTTTGCCCCAATTCGCGCAAGCCCTGAATGATTTCGTCGCGGGTGACAACGCCAATGATTTCATTATCTTGTTCCACAATAAATTCCTTTTCCTGCCCGTCGAGCAGCGTAGTGATGGCACTTTCAATCGTTTCAAAAGCGTGTAATTTGGTGAATTGATGCATGAGTGCGTCACGCACGGAATATTTAGCAAGCGCGGATCGCGTGGCTTCAAAATTAGCTTCGGCGCCGGCGCCCAGGAAAATAAATAAACCAATGAAAATCCACCAGAAATTATAAAAGAAACCCAGGAAAACAAAGGCAATGGCTAGGAATTGTCCGATCTTGGCGGCAATATTGGTCGCCACGCCCCGGTCGTAATACATGGAGAGGATAGCGCGCAGGATGCGTCCGCCGTCCATCGGAAAGGCCGGAATTAAATTAAATACGGCCAATATTACATTCACGATTAATAAAAAGAACAGAAAGTTTCCGGATGTAATAACGCCGCTCATCTCTTCGGTGATCTCCGGATAGGTGCCAAAAAACTGAAAATAGATCAGCAAGATCCCGGCAATGGCAATATTCACAAGGGGTCCTGCGATTGCCACCCATAGCTCGTGCACCGGTTTCTCAGGCATTTTTTCCATATTTGCCACCCCCCCGATGGGCAGTAATATAATGCTTCGGGTAGTGACGCCGTATTTCCGCGCGGTGAGCGCGTGCCCGAATTCATGCAATACCACACAACCAAATAAAGCCAGGATAAACAGCACACTCATCAAGCTCTGCGACATGGTTTGTCCCTGATTCAAGCTGCTGATCAAAATCCAGCCCAACAGGATGAGGAATGTCCAGTGCATAAACACATTGATGCCGGCGAAGCGCCCTATTTTAAACGACCAGTTCATTATTTGTTTTCAATTTAATAGTGATGATTGAATTTAAGTGACATAGCAAATTATTACTTTTCTCTGGCATATACCATGATGAAAGTCATATTGAGAAAAGAATTTGCCAGCCGGGAGGCTATTAAATAATTATAACCTTATTAATGAAAGGAAATAAAACAGGGATGGTTCACGTTCCAATCTTTCAGGTACGAGATTCCCCTAGTTGCTTTCCACTTTCGACTTCCCTTAAGTTTCCTTGCTTCGCTCGATGAGCATTTGGCGGTACTGATTGAAAATAGAGGATTTGGAGACAAAACCAATGTAATATCCATTGTCCACCACCGGAAGGTTCCAGGCTTGATGGCGCTCGAATTTATCCATTACTTTTTCCATTGGCTCGGATATTTCTACCATGGCCGGAGGGTTATGCATAATGTCTTTGACCGTTTTTATATCATATAATTCGGTATCAAACATGATTTCGCGCACATCGTCGAGCAAAATAATACCCTTGAAATAACCTTCGTTATTCACCACCGGGAAGACGTTTCGTCTGGATTTTGCAATAATTTTTATAAACTCGCCCAGCGTTTGGTCAGGTTGAATGGTCAGGAAATTGGTTTCTATCAGTGGTTTTACCGACATATTTTTCAGAATATTCAGGTCACGCTCATGGGTGGGCGCCCACTGCCCTTTTTGGTATAATTCGGTCGTAAATACCGAATACGGTTCAAAATAATTACTGACAAAATAAGATATTGCCGAAACAAGCATCAAAGGAACAAATAATGCATAACCACCTGTTATTTCTGCAATTAGGAAAATTCCGGTCAACGGAGATTTGAATACACCACTTAATAAGCCCGCCATGGCCACCGCCATAAAATTTGCTTCCCGCAATTCTACCCAACCGGTGAGGTTGAGCGCATGGGCAAAGACAAATCCCAGCAATGCACCAGTAAACATGGAAGGCGCAAAGACCCCGCCGTTGCCACCCAAACCGATAGTAAAGGCACTCGCAAATCCCTTGGCCAGCAAGATCAGCACTGCGAAGAGCAATAAAACCCATTCATTCTGTAAAAAATCGTAAAAAATAGTGCGATCGGCCAAGGCGGAAAACTTACCCTGCAGCAAATTATTGATCGTATCATAACCTTCGCCGAAGAGCGGCGGCATCAGAAAAATCATCAAACCCAGCGCCAGACCGCCCAGCCCGATTTGCAAGAGCGGCCGGTCTTTTTTGCTGAAATAGGTTTTCATGCGAATGGTCGTGCGAATCATGTACACCGAAGCCAATCCACACACGCCGCCGATCATAAAATAAAAAGGAATCGCTTCCACATTCCATTCCACAGTAGGCAGAAAAAATAACTGTTCGTAATAAAGCATTTTTGCCACCACCGCGCCAGTCGCCGCCGAGATCAGCAATGGAATAAAAGAATGCACCGCTACCTCGGTAAGCAGCACTTCAAAAGCGAAAATAACGCCCCCCACCGGGCTGTTGAAAATAGCGGACATGCCGGCCGCCGCGCCACAAGCAAGAAAAAGCGTCTGTTTCTTCCGCCCCACGCGCAAAAGTTCCGCGAGATTTGCACCGATCGCCGAGCCGGTACGCACAATGGGCGCTTCCAGCCCCACTGAACCCCCAAAGCCCACCGTGAGCGAACTGGTGACTACGTGTGCGTAAGTCTCATATTTGGGAATGTTTAATTTTTTACGGGCAATCGCGTACAGAAGCCTCGTCAATCCTGGGGTCAGCGGTTTTTTAAGTAAAAAACGCACATACAACACCGTGAGCATAATCCCAATCAATGGGAAGAACACGAAACCCAGACGCCCGCTCGTGGGGTCATTGCCGTACATCCATTCGCGCACGGTATGCAACAGCACCTTGAGCACTACCGCCACCAGGCCCGAGACGATTCCAATGATAATGCTGACGATGATGAGATAATTGGGTTGTGCAATTCGCTCAGACACCCATTTGATGAGCCGATAAAATTGGATATTGAGATAACGAATAATTTTAATAAACCAGGCAATCATAAGCACACGGTTCTTTCAAGCCTGTCAAAGATATTCCGCAATTAGCAAAGCGACAAGAAAAATGAAATATGATTCCGCTGCCACCGATAGAAATCAAGAATACGGTGAAAACCAACCGCCTTTCCGAGAAATGTGTACCGGAATCCTTTTG
Organism: uncultured Saprospiraceae bacterium; assembly: GCA_964523725.1. Lineage (GTDB taxonomy): Bacteria > Bacteroidota > Bacteroidia > Chitinophagales > Saprospiraceae > JADJNW01. Next base: position 5,148 of record CAZGAU010000094.1, on the reverse strand, counting down.
TTAATACACTGTTTATCAAAAGCTTTTGTAAATTTAGCCTATTAAACCAAAACCCAAACATTATGAAAATTATTACCAAAAACCTGTTGTGGTTACTTTTGTTATGCCCGATTACTGCCTTTTCGCAAATCTCTATGATTGGCGAATGGACATTTGAAGTACCTGATGAAAATGGAAATATGATCCCGGTAAAATTGAAAATTGACGAAAAAGCTTACTCCGTTGACTGGGGCATGGACGGCACCGCCGAAGTAGAAGGAAATTACATGCTGGAAGGCGATCAGGCGACAATCTGGGATATCAAGGGCGAAAACGCCTGCCCCGATGTAAAAGGGATCTACAAAGTGGAAGTGACCGATACCTCCATGACGATGACCCGAGTAAAAGATGATTGCGAAGGGCGCGGTGGCCCGGAAGGCAAAATGGTCTTCCAACGAGCAAAATAAAGTGCTTCGTGATTAATTCACTCCATTGATTGAAACGAAAAAACAATGCCGGAGCCAGAAAAATGCTTCGGCATTGTAATTTTTAACATTCTATTTATAAAGCTTATCTATATTTGTAACGTTAACTGAATTTACACAATAGCAAAATCTACCCCCCCTATGAAAAGTTCGCTTCCATTTGTATTGCTTTTATTTGCCCAGTTATTTTGTTCGAGCCTCTTTGCGCAATGGCAAAACGTTGGCTCCAACATCACGGCAGTATCCAGAAGTGTTTATGGCTTATCCGTGCCTAATTCCAGCGTAGTTTGGGGCATCACCATCCATCCGAATTATACCGCGGCGGCCAGAGAGTTTACCCGATCCACCAATGGCGGTATTTCCTGGCAAACCGGCGTAATTGATGCGGCAAATGGTCAGGATTTCACGGCTTTGAGTGTTTTTGCGCTGGACGCCAACACCGCTTGGGTTACTATGACCGACAACGGGACCCAACGCCTGGGGCGCATTTACAAAACTACCAACGGCGGGCTTTCCTGGGAAGAACAAAAAGGTTCTTTTAACAACCTGAATAACGCGGTCGTAGCCGTGCATTTTTTTGATGAAAATAACGGCTTTGCCTACGGTAGCCCGGGTACCGGTGATGCTTTGGCGGATTCGCTGCGCATCTGGCGTACGAGTAACGGCGGCAACAACTGGGGGCGCATCCCTGCGGGTCAACTCCCTACCCCACTGGCGGAAGAAGGCATCTGGATATATTACGGCAATGGTTCTTATGATGTCGCCGGCGATTCGATCTGGTTTGGTACGCGACGCGGGCGCGTTTGGCGTTCCACGGATCGGGGCAACTCCTGGCAGGCTTTCAGCATCGGGGCGGATGTGCCGGTTTATTCGGTCGCTTTTTCGGATGCTAAAAACGGGCTGGCGACCAGTGATGGCAGGGGTTTTCGCACTTTTGACGGCGGCGCTACCTGGGAGGAAATTACCATGCCCAATTCGTTTGTGTATTATCAAATTGAAAATGTGCCGGGAACACCCGGCGCGTATGTATTGATCTACGAAGGTTCTGACATGTTTTACACCGATTTCCGGATGGCTTATACCCTCAATGACGGTGATGACTGGCAATCGCTGCCTCCCAAAGATATTGAATGCGTGCAGTTTCTCTCGGCTACGCAGGGCTTTGGCGGTGGGCGGGTTTTTTCACCCACCACGGGCGGCATTTATCGTTGGACCGGTAACCTGAATGCACTTACTAGTATTACTAATAATGAGCTTGTTCGGAAAAGTATTCGCTCTTATCCAAACCCTTTTAACGATTATACAATCGTCGAATTTGATGTAAACAGCCCTGCGCCAATAGATTATACATTAACAAACCTTGCTGGTCAAGTTATCGAAAGCGGAAGAGTGGAAAGACTCCTGATCGGGAAGAATCAGGTAATGATTCATTCCAAAGCCCCGGCCGGCGTGTATTTGCTGACATTAACCCACGAGGGAAGCGTGCAAACGTTGAAATTAATCAAGCGATAATTCCTTTGTAAATAAAAATGCCGAAACATAATAAATATGCTCCGGCATTAATTTTTTTGGCAAAAAATATTTACTGCTGCGGTAACAACACCCTGTCAATTACATGAATCACGCCGTTTTCAGCGTTGATATTAGCGAGTACCACATTCGATGGATTGCTATTTCCTTTTCCGGTTACGGTTACTCCATTGTTGATATTCACACGTACGGTTTCTCCTGCCAGGGTCTGCACTTCTGCGCCGTTGGTCAGATTGGTCGAAAACGCTCTGGCGCTTACCACATGGTAAGTCAGAATGTCCGTCAATGCTGCCACGTCTGCACTTTGGATAGATTCGATCGTCGGGAAGCCCGCTGCCTGGAAAGCGGCATTAGTCGGGGCAAATACGGTTAGCGGACTAGTTGTAGCTAGTGTCGTACCCAGATTGGCGCGCGTGACAGCCGCTACCAAAAAGGTAAAATCCGGATTATCGGCTGCTATTTCCACGATATTGCCCGCTGGTGGCAGCAACACTTTGTTCACCACGTGAATCACGCCATTCAGCGCACTCACATCCGCTTGAGTGACAACTGCACCATTTACAGAAACACCACTCCCGTTTTTGGTAATGTAGATCGTACCGCCGCCCAGCGTAGTCTGCGCTGTATTATCTGCGGCAGGAATGGCACTGGAAGCTACTGCTGCATTGATCACATGATACTGCAAAACCGCCTGAAGCGTGGCTACCGGAGTGGCATTGATCGCAGCCACATCGGCGAAACCTGCCGCCTGGAACGCTTCATCCGTTGGCGCAAAGACCGTCAGGGTTCCCTGAGCCAGGGCATCCGCCAATCCGGCACGCACCACAGCTGCTTCGAGTAAGGTAAAATCATCGCCATCAACTACAACCTCTGTAATGGTTTTCAAATCATTTCCGTCATTGTCGTCATCGTCACAACCTGTAATTACTAATGCACTTGTGGCAAACAGCACCAGCATCAAGCTGCGCATTGCCTTTTCAATCATCATAAATTTCATAATACTTTAATTGATTTTGGGTATATAATTATTTTTTAAAAACCACCACTGAAACGGCAGCGAGGACGGTAAGTTTAAGAATTAGAATAAATTGAGCGGGATTAGCAATAAGGAAGACAGAGCACTCGAAACCTCCCGGTTTTTATGAACCAAATGGTCTCCCTATGGTTTAATTTGGTTTTTGCAACAAGGTATACCTCATTAAAAACACATGCTCCGACAGTATTCTCCGCCAAAGCATGTGCACTAAATGTTATTTACTTATTATTTAATGATCAATGAACCTTTTCGTATAATTCCAATTTCCGGGCCTTGCCCAAACTTGATTTATCTTCCAGAATTTCAAACACATTCATTTTGATGGTATGTGCAATATCACCGGTGGGCAAATCATTACAATCCAGCCCAAAAGGATCTTCTATTTCCTCGCCCATCAGTTCAATACCCAATAAGGAAAAGAAAATAAACATCACCAGCGGAATGGTACCCAAATGAAAAGTCGTAAACAGTGCAAATGGCAGCAGCAAGCCATAAGCGGTGATAAAAATCTTGAGATAAACCGCATAGGAAAAGGGGATCGGTGTTTTTTTGATGCGCTCGCAGGCGCCCAGAATGTCGAGCAATGACTGGTGCTGCGCTTTGATATTTATATAATCGCCCTCGTTGATCTCGCCGTTGCGGTGTCCTTCGGCAATACGCTCAAAGATTTGCAGCGCGATATGATTCGGAATATGCCCTTTGGTTTCGTATTCGGCGCGCTCATCGTCGTGCAGGTAAACCAACTTATCGAGCTTCGTGCCCTCGCGCAAGTGCTCCACCAGTGCAATACAGAAATTGGCGATATATTTTGCCATGAAGTGCCGCACGTCTTTGTCACCTTTAGGGAACATGGACTGCACGTAAATCGCCAGGTTGCGGGTGTTATTCACCAACGCGCCCCACTGTTTGCGGGCTTCCCACCAGCGATCGTACGCCGAATTGGTGCGAAACACCAGAAAAATACTCAGGATCACCCCCAGCAGCGAGAACGCCGAGATATTCATCGTGATGTATTGCTCCAGGTCGTACCATTCCAGTACCAGACACACCACCGTCGTATACACGCCAATCGCGATCACGCTGCGCATGATGCGCACCATCGTCCAGCTTTTCGCCAGGTGGCGGATATCGCCAAACCAATTATGATTCGTTTTGTAATAGATCATTTCAGGAGATTTCAGGTTTACTACTTGCAATAATAGCAAAAATGTTGCGGAAGATAGGATTATTAAAATCCGCGATGGAGTTAAATTATATTAAACCATCATTTTTTAAACATTGTACCCCAAAGCTGGTTTAGAGTGCAGCATTTGTAAACTAAAACATTATTACAATGAGATCAACCATCTTTTTCCTGCTCATCGTACTGTTGAGCGCATGCGGAGGCTCGGGCGCTTCCGATCAAACCACTGAATCGACTGAAGATACGACTGCCACCGAACCAACACCTGCACCCGCAAAAGACATTGTTGCGCTTGCCGCTGAAACCGCTGATTTGTCAACGCTCGTAACCGCCGTACAAGCTGCCGGTTTGGTAGAAACACTGCAAAGTGAAGGTCCTTTCACCGTATTCGCGCCAACCAATGCTGCTTTTGCCGCATTGCCTGCCGGTACTTTGGAAAACCTGCTGAAGCCTGAAAACAAAGACCAACTGGTAGCTATCCTGACTTATCACGTGGTTTCCGGTGCGGTGCGCTCCACGGATCTTTCCGATGGCATGACCGCTCCGACTGTTAATGGCGCTAATATTACTGTAAAATTGGGCGACGGCAAAGTCATGATCAACGACGCCACGGTTACCGCAGCCGATGTGGAAGCATCCAACGGTGTGGTTCACATCATCGACAAGGTGATCCTCCCTCCGTCAAAATAGATTTAATTCCATTGTTGAATCAGATCATTTCGCCAGCGTTTCTGACTTTCGGAGCCGCTGGCGTTTTTTTTCGCTTTACGTTCGCACCAGATTGCAAGCTTTTGAAGTAACTTTTTGAACTTGTTGCGGTAACTTTCTAAACTTGTAGAAGTAACTCTTTTAACTTATGGAGGTCTTAGCTTGAACTTGTATAAGAGCATGTTTAAAATTTCCAGGTCTATGAAAAAAGGGAATCAGTTATTAAA
>CAZGAU010000093.1:15296-20914 GCA_964523725.1 uncultured Saprospiraceae bacterium | reverse complement strand
TTCTTAGATTAAAATTATTATTTCATAGACTAATTGCAAATTATTTATGGTTTTTGTATCTTTATACCAAACTTTAAAATCACCCACCTTATTTGCCCGACCCCGTCTGTTAGATTGATGCGATATTTCACCATTTGAGAAAAACTTATGCCATGAAAAAGGGTCACTTTGCTTTACTTCTTCCTTTATTTTTGCCGGCTTTGGGCTTTGCGCAGACATCAGCACCATCCGGGACGCAACATTTTGAACGCTCTTTGCAGCAAACCTTTAATACCAATAACCTGATTGCTTTTCTGGAATCTTCCCAGTTTCAGCTTTTTATCATTTTTGTGATTGGGATTGCAGCCCTTATTTGGGCATTTTATCTTTATAGTTCGTTAAAAATGGCTTATACTAGATTGGAAATCAATTTTTTGCAAAAAATCTGGTCTTTGCCAAAATCTATTAGGATTCCCAAAGGCATTCCTACAGATCCTGATTTGCCTCACCTTTCTGTGTGGAGCACCGGACGGTTGGGCCTGTCTCCTCAATTTGTAGCCATCGATAACAACGTTACGGAAGAAGAAGAAGAAGAAGAAGAAGAAAGCAGTCAGAAAGGAGATAGTGCAGATCAAGCCCGTGGAAATTCACCTTCCCAGCGTGGATGAAAGTAGCAGAAAGGCGTCAGCCCAGCACTAAAGAACAACAATCTGTGACGCGAATAGGGTTGTTTTAGCTGTCGCCTTCTTTCCCATTTTTTGGCTATTCGAATTGAATTTCCTTAGTGAATTCGGGTCAGTTTTTGGGAGTTGTGGGGTCTTTTTCTGAGTTTCCTTTTACGTAATTTACCACCCGGCGCACAGTGGCGCGACGAATCTCCTCCTCGAGTTTTCGGTCTCCCTCTTTAAAGATATATTGGAATTTCAGATGAAGATAGTCCTTGTAGATAGCTTCAATCTTCAGTTTAAAACTTTTGGGTTCTATATAATCATGATAATCTTTCACTGCTCTGACCAGGTTTCTTTCCAGTTCGTCAATAGTTTTGATGGCATCGAGCATTACTTCAAATTCGATGCTGACCAGGCGGGTTTTATTCTTGGAATAGTTAATGATCTGGCTGCCAAAAACCGTATAATTGGGCAGCAACACAATATCATCGTCCTCATTTAAAAAAACCGTTTTAGTGAAATTTAAATCCACGATTTTTCCTTTATGATCCCCGATTTTCAAATAATCACCAACCGATATCTCTTTGGAGAAACTGAGAATAATGCCACTGATAATCTCGGAAAGATATTCTTTCGTAACGATAGCGATAGCTGCTGCCACGATACTCAGCGAGGTAAACAAGGTTTTTGAATCAATACCAAAGAAATTGGGGATCGTAAAAATGAAAGCCAGGGTAAGAATGAGGTAATAGATATTGCCCAATCCAATCGTCACGTTATCATATTCTTCCGGCTTCATGTCCTTGCGGCGGCGGTAAAGCCAGGCAAAAAAATACACAATCAAATTGAAAGACAATGCAAACAGAAAGAAATTGATCACTACATTGATATACAATGGATCAATTTCCCAAGTTTCCAACCACTCTTGATAGTGAAATTTAGAATAAATCAGAAACGACAATAAGACAACACGTAGAATAAGGGTTAGACTTTTCATTAGACAATGCTGTTGCAAATCAGGTTGATCTTGCTATTTCAAACGACAAAAGACGTCTGGCTGTTTAACCTGCATCATAGTTTTGCCGAATTTCCTCAGCTTTTGGTTCTTCCGGCTGAGTTTCCTTTTCCGCTTTCTCGAGTGCCCGGTTTTCTTTGAAACTTGACCAAGAGGCAATGACGCCTACCAACAATGAGCCAACAATCACCGAGAGCGATACCCAGGACGGAATATGCACATAATGACTGATAAGCATTTTCACCCCGACAAACGCAAGAATAAAAACAAGACTGTATTTGATGTACTTAAATTTGTCAATCACTGCTGCCAGCACAAAGTACAGCGAGCGCAAACCCATGATGGCAAAAATATTGGAAGTGAACACAATAAACGGGTCGCGTGTGACCGCAAAAATCGCTGGAATGCTATCCACCGCAAACATGATATCGGTAGTTTCCACTACAATCAGTGCAATAAAAAGCGGCGTAGCCGCCACAAGTCTGCCCCGGCGCACGAAAAACTGGTTGCCTTTAAATTTGCTCGTAACCGGCATAAAACGCTTAAAAAGCTTAATAACCGGATTTTTATTAGGCTCAATTTCCGCATCGCCCTGCGTGAGCATTTTATACGATGAATAAAGTAACAATGCCCCGAAGAAGTAAATAATCCATTCAAATTTCTGGATCAGTACCACGCCGATCCCAATCATAATACCCCGAAAAACAAGCGCACCCAAAATACCCCAAAACAAAACCCGGTGCTGATAAGCCCTCGGAATGCCAAAATAGGAGAAGATCACCGCAATCACAAAAATATTGTCCATGCTGAGCGACTGCTCGATCAGGTAGCCAGTAATGTACTCCAGCACAGCTTCCTTGCCATCAAGGCTTTCCGGGTTGGCAACCCAGCCCCTTTCGTAAGCAAAATAAACCACTATACTAAAGAGAAATGCCATGGACACCCAAAGCGTCGTCCATCCCATGGCTTCTTTGGTAGAAATGGAATGCGGGCTTTTATGAAATACACCCAAATCGAGTGCAAGTAGAAAAAAAACCAAAATTAAAAATCCAATCCAAAGTATCATTTCAACTGATTATCGATCAAATGTGGACAGTAAATTTTATTTTCCAAAAGGAGCATAAGATAAAGCAAAGTTAAACATATGCGCTTGTGTTTAATTGTAAATACGACAAAAGCAAGGTACCAAACCACAAAAAATGACTTTCTGCTGATGGAAATCATTTTTTCCGTCTATCAGGATTAGACTTTAAACTGATAAAAAGTCACATTCGTCGGTAAACACATTTTCGCCTGTAACTTCTCCCCTAACTGTTTCCGTCTCCCTCCTGACATCCGACTTTAATCATTTTTAACAATTCACAATTATGAGAACGTACCTGTTAACACTTTTACTAGTTGTTCTGTTCGGAAATTTGCTTACAGCTCAAGACACGGAAAAAGCTACTATCGTTGGAAAACTAACGGATCAATCCAACAAGCCGATGGATTTTGCAAATGTCCTGTTATTGAATCCCGCCGATTCCAGCCTTGTAAAAGGCACCATCTCCGAAGCCGACGGAAGTTACCTTTTTGAAATGGTAAGCAATGGCAACTACCTGATCTCCGCCACCATGGTCGGTTTTCAACCAACCTACTATGGACCTGTTCAGGTGGATGCTGCAACTGCCTCACGCATTGAAATTCCGGTGATGCAACTGGGAATGGGTGTTGAATTACAACAAGTAACGGTCAAGGCGCAAAAGCCTTTCATTGAAATGCAAAACGATAAAATCGTGGTAAATGTTGAAAGCAGCCCGGTAGCAGCCGGAAATTCTGCACTGGAACTGCTGGCAAAATCTCCCGGTGTCACCGTTGACAACAATAACCGCATTGCGCTGAAAGGCAAGCAAGGTGTAATGGTCATGCTGGATGGCAAGCAATCGTACCTCTCCGCTGAAGAAGTCGCCCGACTCCTGGAAAGTATGTCTGCCAACAGCATCGAAAAGATAGAAATCATCCATAATCCTTCCGCGAAGTATGATGCTTCCGGTAATGCCGGGATCATCAACATTGTGCTGAAAAAAGATAAAAACCTGGGCATGAACGGCTCACTGACCCTCGGCGGCGGCTACGGTCGGTACCCGAAGGCAAACAGTGGTATCCAACTGAATTATCGCCAGAAAAAGTTTAATGTGTTCGGTAATTACAGCTACTACTACGCGCAGCGCTTTAATGATATGGACATTTACCGGATTATCCCGTTTGAAGGTGCAGAATCTGTGTTTGATCAATCCAACGACCGGGTAAACTGGGTGAATAGTCACAATTTCAAAGCGGGCTTTGATTACTTTGCCGGCAAAAACACGACTGTAGGGGTGCTATTTTCCGGCAATTCCGGTTATTGGAAAGATGACAGCGACATCCGCACCCTGATTTCCGGTGCTAATCCGGAGCCATTTTCGGAAGTAAATGCGGAGACCAATACTCGTGAAGACTGGGATAATTTTACTTACAATTTCAACGTACGGCAAAAGTTAGGCGAAAAAGGTGCAGAATTGACCTTTGACGCTGATTATTCTGAATTTGCCAACCCAATGAATCAAAACAGTGACAACTTCTTTTTCAATAACAACGGCGAACAAGTGGCTACGCCCAATCTGCTGCGCGGGAGCACCAACTCCGATGTCACGATCAAAGCATTCAAACTCGATTATACGCAGCCATTACCCGGCGAAATCAATCTGGAAGCGGGCTGGAAGACCAGTTTTGTGGAAACCGACAACGCCATTCGCTTCCTGAGAAATCAGGATGATGAATTTGTGGTAGATCCCTTGCTGACCAATCAGTTCCTTTACGAAGAAACGATCCATGCGGGTTATATCAATGCGAATAAAAAATTCAAAGGAGTGAGTGTACAGGCGGGTCTGCGCGGCGAGTACACAGTTTCTGACGGGATGTCGGTTACCCTGGATCAACGCGTTAAGCGCGATTACTTGAACTTGTTCCCGAGTCTGAGTGTTTCGCACACCATTGCTGAAAATCACAACCTGAGCTATTCATACAGCCGCCGCATCGACCGCCCGTCGTACCAGGATTTGAATCCGTTTACTTTCTTCCTGGATCAATATACGTTTGGTCGCGGTAATCCATTTTTGCAGCCGCAGTACACGAATTCTTTTGCAGTGAATTATGGTTTCAAGCAAAATTTCATGGTAACGCTGAGCTACAGCCGCACCGACGACGCCATGACCGAAGTACTGGAACAGGATGACGAAGACCGCACTACGTATCAGACGCGCGCCAACCTCGCGCAGTTTGAAAATTACAGCATCAATTTCTCTGCACCGGTGAAGGTGACCGACTGGTGGTCTGTTCGGGTAAACGCCTCTGCATATATCAACCATTTCCAGTCGCCATACCTGAACGGACAGATTGATAACCAACAGCTTTCATATAATGCTTATGTTTCAAATAACATCACCCTGCCAGCGGGTTTCCGGGCTGAATTGTCCGGTTTTTACAACTCGGCAAATGTGTATGGTATGTTTGAAGCGCAGCCGCAGTACGCAATTGACGCAGGTCTTTTCAAATCATTGTGGGATGGAAAAGCCAATATTAAGCTGAATGTGAACGATATATTCTTTACCAATCGCTGGAAGGTGAGAGTAGATCAGGATAATATTGATGCGACCGTGCAAGGACGATTTGAATCAAGAAGAGCCAACCTGACTTTCACGTATAAGTTTGGTAACAACGAAATGAAGCCGATCCGCCAGCGCAGCACGGCTACCGAAGATGAACAGAATAGAGTAAAACGTAACTAATACTGAATCTGGAGTGAGAAGGCGGAAACCTTGATGTTTAAATTATTCATTTTCAATGAATTAAATGCTTTTTCCTCTTTCGATTTTGGTATTAAAACAGGATTGTTTTCAGGGCGGGCATCTCCCAATGGGGTGTCCGCTTTTTTATTT
>CAZGAU010000093.1:0-15196 GCA_964523725.1 uncultured Saprospiraceae bacterium | reverse complement strand
CCTACAAACATGACAACTATCAACTAATCCAGTGACATTGCTCATCAGATAAGGCTCCACCCAAGCTTAACTTTGTCCGACACTAAAAGATTGAACACAATGAATTTCGAGTTATTGGACAAATACAATATTCCGGCGCCACGCTATACGAGCTATCCGACCGTACCTTACTGGCAACACGAGCCACCCACGGCTGAAGCCTGGAAATCTAATCTTTTAAATGCTTTTGCCCGGAGCCGGGAAATCAGCTTGTACATCCATCTCCCGTATTGCGAAAACCTTTGCACATATTGTGGTTGCAACAAACACATTACAAAAAATCACACTGTAGAATTACCTTATATTGAGTCGATTTTAAAAGAATGGTCGATATATATCGACATGCTTCCGGCAAAACCGATCCTGCGGGAACTGCACCTGGGTGGCGGCACGCCTACCTTTTTTCAGCCTGAAAATCTGAAAATTCTGATCGAAGGTATTCTCAGGCAAGTTGAACTGCCAGAGCGTTACGATTTTGGTTTTGAAGCGCATCCAAACAGCACTACTTTCGGGCATTTGAAGACACTCCGGGAATTGGGTTTCAACCGTATCAGCATTGGCGTACAAGACTTCGATCCGTATATTCTGGACATTATCAACCGTAAACAGACGTATAAAGAAGTGGTACAGGTTGTAGAACAGGCAAGAAGCTTGGGTTACGAATCGATCAATTTTGACCTGATTTTTGGATTGCCGAAGCAAATGCCCGAGCATATCCGCACTACGATGGCTAAAGTCGCCGAACTGAAGCCAGAGCGAATCGCCTTTTACAGCTATGCCCACGTACCCTGGATCAAGCCTAGCCAGCGCGCCTACTCCGAAGAAGACTTGCCGCAAGGTCAGGAAAAACGTGCTTTGTACGAGTTGGGGCGGGAACTGCTCGAGTCAATCGGCTACATGGAAATCGGCATGGATCACTTTTCTTTACCGGGCGACGCCTTGTACGAAGCCAGAAACGATGGCACTTTGCACCGTAACTTCATGGGCTACACGCCTTATTTCACAGGGCTTTCTATTGGACTGGGCGCATCCTCCATCAGCGATAGCTGGGGTGCATTTATTCAAAATGAAAAATCGATTGCGACTTACAGAGCTATTATTGACAGTGGTGAATTGCCCATTATCAAAGGACATTTGCTCACTCATGAAGACCAGGTTTTGCGGAAGCACATTCTCAACCTGATGTGTAAAGGCATGACCAACTGGGAAAATGAAGGCGAACAATGCGACGCCCTTTATGCGGGACTTGAACGCCTGGAGCCAATGGTTGCTGATCAACTCGTAGAGATAGCGCCTTTCAGTATGACCATAAGCGCAGAGGGAAAGCCTTTTGTACGCAATATCTGCCTGGCATTGGATGCGCACTTCTGGCGGAAGCAGCCGGAGGGGAAATTGTTTAGTCAAACGGTCTAAAGGTTGGAGTTTGGAGGTTCAAAGGTTTGGGGTTATTTGACATCAAATAAAAAGGCAATTTTAAGTTCAAATAAATTGTTTTATAAGAAAATTGATTATCAGGCTAATTCGACTTTCGACGGTCGATTGTTAAGCTGAATAACTACTAAAAAAATAATGATATGAAAAAGCAAGTTGGTATCTGGTTGGATTATCGCGAAGCGCTGGTGGTGCGTCTCGAGGGCGCGGATGCCACCCTTGCCCGTATTGAATCCGAAATCGAAGATTTTAATGTGCATGGTGGCGCACGTACCTCTGGGAAACCCTGGGGACCAATGGACAAAGTATCCGAAAGTGGTTATCTGGAGCGCAGAAAACATCAGGAACAAGACTTTTATAAAAAGATTATGAATGCCGTAAAAGAGGCGGACGAACTGTATATTTTCGGGCCGGCAGAAGCGAAACTGGGTCTGGAAAAGGCAATCAAAGCTAGTACCACCTTTCATCCTAAACTACTGGCTGTGGAGGTTGCCGACAGCATGACTCAGAATCAGGTTATTGCACAGGTACGCTCATTTTTTAAAGCCATTGGCAAGGAAAGTTGATAAAAATCAATGATCGGGCATGACAAAAGACATTTTTTTTGATGTGAATTTAGTGCAAATTAAAGGTAGTTAAACAGATTTTTTACAACCTAAAAATAAAGCCATGTTACGACCGAAAATCAGAAACAAAGCATTTGACCGCATGGGCGAGAATTTTGCGCGACTCATTGACCCTGATCATTTTTTGGGAAGAACAGCTTTTGACATCCCGTACAGAAAAGATCAACCTCCGGTTAATATCAAGAAAAACGGCAAGATATTTGAACTTGAGCTTGCGGTGCCGGGTTTTACTAAAGATGAATTGGAAATTATTCTGAAAGATGGTATCTTGTTGATCCGGGGCGAAAAAAGCAAGTCGGAGCATTCCGAAACTTCAAAATACATCCTGGAAGAATTTAATTTTAATTCATTTGAGCGCTCTTTCCGACTGGCGGAAAATATTGCCAAAGAAAACATTGATGCCGAATATAATAACGGTATCCTGAAGCTTACATTTATCGACGTACCAGAAGAAGAAGAAAGAACTTACCGCAAAGTTGCAGTACACTGAGCTGGATTTGTTGAACCATATAAACTAAGGGGCTATGAAGTATTTCTCTCCCGGAAATGAAAATTTGAGAGGAGATGCAGTTATTATCGACGTGCGAACGGAGAGGGAATTTGTCGGAGGGCATATCAAAGGCGCTATTCATATCCCATATAATGAAATTATTCAATATATTGAAACCATCCGGGAATGGGGCAAACCCGTGATCCTGTACAGTACTTACGGCATGCGCAGCCGCATGGCGATGTGCAAACTTCGCAATACAGGCATTGTGGCAAAGGCTACTACTATGGATAAACTAGCAAATGACCAGGGAAAGCTGGTGAATAATTGATTGAAAACCAAGAACCTAACAAGATAAAAACTTCCAAATATGACAAGCAACTTCCGTCGTATTTTGGTAGCGCTTGACTTATCAGAAATGGATAGAGAGGTCTTGCGCTACGTAGCCGATATGCACGCGGCCTGGGGAACTGAAAAAATTTACTTCGTACACATTATGCCGGATTTTACAGTTCCCAAAAACGCTGATGTAGAATTTCACAAATTATTTTCTTCAGAATACCCTGTGGATGAAAAGGTGCGCGACAAGCTCGCTCTGGACGTTCAGGAGTTTTTTGATAAAGCCAAGGGCGTAGATCTGATGGTCGAAGTGATTGAAGGCAAACCTTACGAAAAATTATTACACTGGATTAAAGTGAAAGAAATTGACCTGCTGGTCGTTGGGCACAAACAACAGAGCGAAGGCAGCGGAATCACGCCACGCCGCGTGGCACGCCGCGCCAAATGCAGTATTTTGTTTGTATCTGAAGCAGCCGCCATGCCAAATAATATCGTTGTTCCAATCGATTTTTCTGATAATTCACTGCGCGCCCTGCAGTTTGCAGTTCAGCTGAATCATATGCTGCCAGATACCAAAGTGGAAGCCCTCCACGTGGTGGAAACACCGCCTGAAAAATATTACATGCGCACCGCACCTACCTCCGGTTTCCGGGCGATTTTGACTGAATCGGCGAAAAAAGCCTATGACAAAATGCTGAAAGCGAATAACTTAAGTGAGGAAGAGATCGAAACCAAATTTCTGGAAGATGATTATGTAAATATTGCTACCCGCATCAGCGATTTTGTGGAAGAAAACGGTACCGATCTGGTCATCATCGGGGCGCAGGGGCACACCGCCTTTGAGAATTTTCTCTACGGCAGCGTCACGGAGCGGGTAGTCGAGCAATGTAAAAAGAAACCGATTCTCGTAATCAGATAACACATAATAAAAAGAGCTTGTGGAAAACCGCAAGCTCTTCAAATTTAATTTTTGCCCTGATTTTATTTAGTCCGGGCATCATGTCAGTGGATATAAATATATCTTATGGCAGAGTTCGATAATAATTTTTCTCTTTCGCATCCACTCTGACTTTCTCGTATTTGTGATGATTGTCAATAAAATCGGCTACAAAAGGGCAGGTATCTACTACCAGATAATTATTTAGCTGAGCATATCGCATCGCTTCTTCCGTGATTCTTGTAGCAATACCCTGTTGTCTTTCATCCACCGGCACAAAGGTTTCAAAATATTCCAGCATAGTCGGCCCCACCTTTCGATATTTGAGATAAGCTTCTTTTTCATTAATGATCGCATAAAATTTTTTCTGGTCCGAATTGTGTATCACTTCTAAGTTATTTGGATCCATATTATTCACTTATTATTTTTCTTTCTGTAATAAAATATGTTTTCATTAATAAAAAGTAAAACGATGGGCATTGTTCAATTCAATAAGTAAGAAAAACGCTATAATGAACACATCATTTCATTTCTCGTTCTACATACAGACGCAAAAGTCATTAACATAATTTAAACGTACACCCAATAATGTTTTTAATTGACAAAAAAGAATTTTCAAAATTAGCAGATTTCCATGCACCTCATTGCATTTCCATCTTCATGCCCACGCACCGAAGTGGGATGGCAGTAAAAAAGGATCATGATTTGATTCAATTTAGAAATCATCTGAAAAAATTAGAAAATGATCTGGAAGAATACGGATTGAAAAAGCCGGAAATAGATAAAAAACTCAACCCCGCTCGTGAAATGCTGGAAGACTCTAATTTATGGCACAATTTGTCGGATGGTTTAGCTGTTTTTATTGGAGATAAATTCTTTGAATATTATACATTACCCATCCGCTTTGAGGATTATCATTACATTGCCGATCATTTTTATTTACGTCCTCTGATGCCTATGTATCATGGTGACGGCCGCTTCTTTATTCTGGCACTGAGTATGGAAAAGGTTCGCTTTTTTGAAGCGACGCGGCACACTATCACGGATGTAAGGATCGAAGACCTTGTTCCTGAAGAAATCCGGGAGGTGGTAGGATATGATTATGAAGAAAAATCGCTGCAATGGCGGGCCGGGCAAACCGGCAACACCGGCGAAGGTACTATGTTTCATGGTCAGGGGCGCAACACCTCGGACGACAAAGACGAGATCAAACGTTTTTGCAGAGCAGTTAATGATGGGCTAATGAAAATGCTGCACGATGAAACCCCGCCAATGGTAGTAGCCTGCGTGGATTATATTTTCCCTATTTACAAGGAAGTAAATGATTATAAATATTTATATCCCAAGAACATTGATGGCAATACCGATGAAATGAAACCAATCTGGCTGCACGAACAAGCCTGGGATGTAGTGAAACCGCATTTCCAGAAACACCGGAAAGAACAAAAAGAACGCTTTGAGGGTTTGCTGTCTGATCAGCGGGCTTCTTATAAACTAAATGAAATTGTACCTGCCGCAGTAAATGGAAAAGTAGAAACATTATATATTCAGTCCCGGAATGATGCTTACGGTATTTTTGATGCGCCCAGTCAGGAGATAAGAGTGGATCAGTCCAAAACGACCACCAATGCATCATTACTCAATATGGCTGCCATCAAGACTTTCCAGCAAGGCGGGAAGGTTTACCTGATGGAACCGGAAGAGATGCCCTCCGAAAATACCCTGGTCAATGCTATTTTCCGGTATTAATCAAATTCAAAAACAAATAACACATGAAAAAAGCCGCATTGGTCAAATGCGGCTTTTCTTTTTAAGAATTAAAAATCAAAACATTACGTATTACTGAAAACGGATTGGCAGACTATACTGCACCGGAACCGGCATACCTAAGGCATTTTGTCCAGGTTCAAATTGTGGCAAATCTTCCACTATTTTTTTAACCTTCGCATTAAAATCATTGCCCCAATCAGGTAGAATAGATTTTACCGAAACGACACCTTTCTCGTCGATAATGAACACTACATTCAGCATGCCTTTGATCTTTTTCTGCTGAACCTCGCGCAGCCGCTCTAGTTCTCTTTCTACAGTGTATCTGATGGTTTCTTCGGTACATTCGATGGCTTTCTTTCTTCTTTTACCGGCGCATCTCTTGTAAAGTGGCGGACGGTCCATGCTTTTGAAAGCAACGGGTTCCTCGAGGGCATTTGGGCTTGTCGCACTTTCACTTGGGTTTGAATTGGTCGCCGCTCCACCGGGTTTGTCCTCAGAACTGCTTGTGGTGGTGGTTGATTTAGTTCCACCGGAAGTCTTGCCAGCAGTATTTCCGGAGGTTTTGGGTTTCGATGGAGTCTTTGTTTGTTGAGTTTTCTGGGCTGTTTTAGGTTGATCCTGCGTTTTATTTTCGGACGCAGTATTCCCACTGACAGAAAAGGTTGTACCGGTCGTAATATCATTTGCATCAATCAAAATAACCTGGTATTCTCCAGTGGGCATTTTATCCATATCTCTCTGAAAGACAATGATTTCATCAACTGAATTTATCCGCTTTTCAAGGATGGTTTCGCCTTCTTTCAACAGAATAAGTTGCAATGGAATTTGTCCGCCTTTCGCTGAGAAGAGTAAAGAATCGCCTTTCTGTTCAAAAACAACCGAAAACCTCAGTGTTTCCAGTTTTTCCAGTGCTTCATCCGCAAATTCACCATCAGGGAAATCTTCCAGGAATTGCTTGATCGCGAACGAATCCTGTAGGTCACGAATCTCCTCCCAGCGTTCGGATTCAGTCTTTTCTCCACCCGGCGAAGGCAGGATAATATCAGGTTGGTTAATTCTATTGGGTGAAAAAATCGAATATAAGGCATAGACTGCACCAAATGCAACCAAGATCATAGCCACCATGCCCAGGCGCTTGCCTGTAGCACCACCGCCGGCTGCTGCCTTGCTCTTGGCTTGAGTAAATCCGGCTACCTGCACATCTTTTGCTTCAGCAAATTCTTCCTTCACCTCTTCCGGTTCAGTAGAGATGACTTGGATGGTTTCTTCCAGCACGACCTCGCGCTTGCGTTCCTTACCGTCCACGATTTCGACGATCGCAACCTTTAAAAGCAATGGATAACTCCCTTCCAGCAAGGGCTTTACATAGAAAAGCCATTCTGTAAAATCGGATTCATCAATAAATTGCACCCGCTCCGAGAAAGTGCGAATGGCAAAGGCCGGCTGCTCGTTCGGATCGATGATCTCCGCGGCCATCACATCGGCGATGCGCACGTCTTTGATCGTATCATCGGCTTCTTGTTCAATATCCTGTAACAGAATATCTTCGGTGAATGCCACCCGAATGATACATTTTACTTCTTTATTTACCTGCATCTGGTCGGGCACACGGTAGAGTACTTTGCCGGTTTTGGCTTTCTGCTCTACTTTTTCTGCCAGTTCTTTAACCAGATCTTCCTCTTTCAGGTCATTGATAAAATTAATAATTGCCTCCTGGATCTTGTTGGATTCTACCAAGGCTTCCTCGTCGCTGAGCACGCCCTTTTCGAGCCAGTTTTTATGCAGTTCGCGGTAGCGCCCTTCCAGCATAATTACGTCCTTGTATTTGGGTACATCGGCGGGGATCGTATTTTTGAGGGCTTTAAGTGCCAGATCAATTCCTTTACCGATCCAGTCCAGCAAATCTTTTTTTACATCTTCTATGGGCTTCATAATGCGGGGTGTTGGTGTAATTTTCAAAAAAATCGATTTCAAAATTAGAATCAATCGTGCAGCTTTGTTAGAGTGGAAATATAAATTTATATAAAAATAAGGATTAAGCGGCAAATTTGGGATCAACAAAGCAAAAAATACGGCAAAACCCAGGATTTATAAAATTTCCGTTGGCAAGATTTATAAAGTTTTTCCGATATTTCGCACCTCTAGTACATTAATTTTTGCAACCCATTCATCTTTAAAAATCCCTATCTTTGCTTGCGCCAAATAACCAAAATCAAACATCCAACAACAAATATCCAAAACATGGCTCTGATCAAAAGCGTCCGCGGCTTTACACCTGAATACGGCGACGATTGTTACTTCGCAGAAAATGCAACGATCATTGGAGATGTGACCATGGGTGACCAATGCAGCGTGTGGTTTCAGGCGGTGGTGCGCGGCGATGTGAACAGTATTCGCATGGGCAACAAAGTCAACATCCAGGATGGCGCCGTGATCCACGGCACTTTTGAGCGAGCGGCAACCACCATCGGCAATAATGTCTCCATCGGGCATCGCGCCATTGTGCACGGCTGTACTTTACATGATAATGTACTCATCGGGATGGGCGCCATTGTGATGGATAAGGCCATCGTGGAAAGCAATGTACTGATTGCGGCGGGAGCCGTCGTGCTGGAAAATACCCTTTGCGAATCGGGTCACATATATGCCGGCGTGCCTGCCAGAAAGGTCAAAGCCATCAGCGAAGCTCAGTTCAAGGACTCCATCGAGCGCATTGCCAATGCGTATATCAAATATTCGGGGTGGTTTAAGTAAGGCTGAATTGATTCGGCAACTTATTTCCTGCTCAAGTATACCCCCGTCAAGATCAATCCCATACCAATGAGGTGATAAAAACCAATGGATTCGCCATCAAACAAGCCCCAGAACAGGGCGACGATGGGCATAATGTACGCCACGGTGGAAGCAAAAACCGGATTGGTATCCTGGATGAGTTTAAAAAAGATGATCGTAGCCAGCACGGTCCCCACCAAGGCCAAAATACTCACGTAGCCCAAGCCAATCAGCCCTTGCGGATGGTGCGTCAACACATGCAGAAAATCTGTGGTAGAAATGAGTATTATAAACGCCGGCACACCCACCGACGCAAAAGCGAATGTACTTACAATCAATGACTTCACATCGCGCAATTTGTTACCCACAATATTGGTACTGGTTGCATAACACACCGCCGCCAGCACAATCAGCAGGCTGTAGCCCAAGTCCCCCTGCAATCCGCCGTCGCTATTGAATAAAATAAGCATGGCCGCCCCGGACAAACCGATCAGTACACCAAACAGTTTTGATAAAATAAATTTTGCCCGGAATATAATAATCCCAATAAATAAAGTAAATAACGGCGTTAAAGAATTTAATATCCCCGCTACCGAACTACTGATATGCATTTGCGCGTAAGCGAACAGGAATGCAGGAATTCCACTGCCAAACAAACCCACCGCCACGAAAAAATACCAACGACGCCAGTCAATTTTTTTTAATTGAAATAAAAATAGCGGCAAAAATGCTAACCCCGACAATCCAAGCCGTAACAAGGCAACTTGCGTTGGCGCATAAACCCCCAGCGATTTTTTGATGAGAATGAAAGAACTTCCCCAAACGAGACTCAGGAATCCAAGGATCAGAAATCCTTTCAAACGAGCCGAAGGTGATTTTGCTTTAGCGACTAAGGTTCTGGCGAAGGTGTTCATATTACTTTTGAATAATGCCTTAGAACATTTGCCTGGTGAAGAAAGTTGTAACTCATAGACAGAAGCTATATTTTTGCCGAAAAATAACCAGATTTGCAAGATTTAATACAGCAACTCCCCGCTCGCGCGCGCGACGAACAAGCCGCCAACAAAAAGTATTTCCAGAAACTGGCGCAGAAAAAGCCCAAAAAACTGGACGAAACGGTGCTGGAACTGCATGAGGAGGTCTTTGAAGAAATTGATTGTCTGGCTTGCGCCAACTGCTGCAAAACGACCAGCCCGATCTTCCGGGACAAGGATATCGAGCGCATCGCGCAACACCTGGGCATGCGCCCCGCCGCTTTTGTCGAGAAATATTTACATCTGGATGAAGATGGTGATTATGTACATAATGGCGCGCCCTGCCCTTTTCTCGGTTATGATAATTATTGCTCGATTTATGAGGTGCGCCCCAAAGCCTGCCGCGAATATCCGCACACCGACCGCAAGCAGATTTATCAGATTGGTAAATTAACGATTAAAAACACCGAGATTTGTCCCGCCGCTTTTGAAATTGTGAAGCGATTGCGCGAAGCCTTACCGCTTTAATTTAGCCCGGATCATTCGATCGCGTTCGTTGATATCTTTCCGTAATTCTATATTTGTAAAAGCCTTTTTTTCAAGCATTTTCATCACTTTATCTGCATTAAATTCATTACATTCAAAAAAGAGAAATCCTTCTTCTGTTAAATGTAATTTTGCAAAATCGGCGATGTTTTCATAAAAAATCAAAGGTTTTTCATTACCCACAAACAGCGCAAGTCCCGGCTCAAATTCAGTGACATGCTTGGGCATTAGACCGGTTTCCTTCAAAGGGATATACGGTGGATTGCTCACAATTATATCAAACTGCTCGAGGGAATTCCAGCGGTTTTGATCTAAAATATTCATTTGAAGAAAAGTCACATGCACATGGTTCTTTTCCGCATTTTCCCGGGAGACTTTTAGAGCTTCCGGGCTGATGTCGAGGGCGTGCACCTCCAATCCAGGCGACTTTTTTTTCAAAGTAACGGGAATACAGCCGCTGCCCGTGCCGATATCCAGCACACGCAGGTCTTTTCGGTCAAAATCATGATTGATGGTTTCCAGAATCCATGCGACCAGCTCTTCGGTTTCCTGTCTTGGGATCAGCACCGCCGGGGTCGCCTTAAATTTCAAACCATAAAAATCCGCCTGCCCAAGGATGTACTGCACCGGTTCGTGCCGAAGCAAACGACGCTGGACGCTGTTTAAAATATCCTGTTGCGTCGAACTGAGCTGGGCAAAGCTATCCGTGTTTTTGATACGAAGCGCGTCTTCAAAGACAATCCGGGCAATGCTTCGGGCCTCGCCGGTGTCATAAATTTGGCTAAGATTCTGAACAAAAGCCTGAAAACTTGCGGCTATGCTGTGCATTTTCTGGTGTTGTGGTGCTTTGGTGCGATGATAATAATTGAAACACTATTTTACTATAACACTAAACCTTCAAGAAAGCCTGTTTTTATAATCATCATAACCAAATTCACGCACGATTTCCAGGGTATCATCCTCGTGCCAGATCGCGATATCGGGATGTTTCACACCATTAAAGGTCGTCGTTTTTACCATCGTATAATGAATCATATCATAAAAAACCATTTTTTCACCGATTTGTAATACATGATCGAAAGAATATTCACTCATGTAATCTCCGGCGAGACAACTCACCCCGCCAATACGATAAGTCGGCTTTCCCGGTTCGGGGTCCGTAGCTCCCGCAATGCGCGGCCGGTAAGGCATTTCCAGCGTATCGGGCATGTGCGCGGTGAAGGATACATCCACGATAGCAGTTGTAACACTGCGATTTTCTATGATATCCAGCACGGTGGCCACCAGCACGCCGGTATCCCAGGCGATGGCGCTACCTGGCTCCAAGATCACCTCCAGATGCGGATATCGCTGGCGAAAACCTTTTAATAATTGAACTAAATGTTTGATATCATAACCTTTGCGCGTCATTAAATGCCCGCCGCCGAAGTTGACCCATTTAAGTTTTGGAAAGAACTTTGAAAACTTGGTTTCAAAAGACTTTAAAACCTTTTCTAAATCATAGGAACTTGATTCACAAAGTGTATGAAAGTGCAAACCTTCCACGCCTTCGGGTAAACCGTCTTTAAAATTATCCACCACTTCACCCAGGCGCGAGCCCGGCGCCGCGGGATTGTACAAGTCCACTTCTACTTCCGAATACTCAGGATTCACACGGATGCCAGTGGAAATTTTCTCAGGAAACTTTACCACCTGATCTTTATATCTATGATATTGATTGATCGAATTGAATGTAATATGACTGCTGTAACGCATAATATCTTCAAACTCGCCAGGTAAATAAGCCGGTGAATACGTATGCGCTTTTACACCCATTTCTTCAAAAATGAGCCGCGCTTCGTGCAGAGAACTGGCGGTCGCGCCTTTGAGGTATTTGGCTACCATCGGGAATACGCGCCACATGGCAAAGCCTTTCAAAGCCAGGATAATCGAAACGCCGGCGCGATCCTGCACCCCTTTTATTAATTCGAGATTTTCACGCAAACGCCGCATTTCCAGCACATAAGCCGGAGAAGGAATTTTATTGATATCGATCATTTATTAGTAAAAGTGTTTTAGTGTGATGGTGTTTTAGTGTGATGGTAATTTCTGTTATTATATTGCACTATAAAACCATCGCACCGTAACACTTTAACACCATTTTATAATTCCAGATCCACGTTTTCTCGCTCGTGCCAGGGTAAGCCGCATTCATTCAGCTTTTCCATGAACGGATCGGGATTGAACTGCTCCACATTATAAACGCCCGCGCCAGCCCACTCGCCGGTGAGCATCATCATGGCGCCGATCATGGCCGGTACGCCCGTGGTGTAGGATACGCCCTGCGTGCCGGTTTCCTTGTAAGCTTCTTCGTGGCTGCAATTATTCCAAACATAATACGTCTTTTCCTTGCCGTTTTTCAATCCTCGAATGCGGCAACCGATGGACGTCCAGCCGGTGTAATTTTCACCTAGCTCGCCCGGATCAGGCAATACTGCTTTAAGGAATTCCAGGGGTACAATATCAATGCCTTTATATTTGATCGGCTCGATGCTCGCCATACCAATGTTCTGGATCACGCGCAAGTGCGTCAGATACTCATCGCCAAAGGTCATCCAGAAGCGCGCCCGCTTGATGGTCGGAAAATTCTTCACCAGCGACTCCAGTTCTTCGTGGTAAATGAGATAAGATTTCTTCGGCCCAATCTCAGGATAGTTCAAAATCTTGGAAATTTCGTGCGGCTCGGTTTCCACCCATTCGCCATTGGCGTAATATTTTCCTTTCTGGGTGATCTCGCGAATATTGATTTCCGGGTTAAAATTGGTCGCAAAAGCCCGTCCGTGGCTGCCCGCATTACAATCCACAATGTCGAGATACTGAATTTCATCGAAGTGATACTTGGCCGCATGCGCGGTGAAAACGCCCGTTACGCCCGGGTCGAAGCCGCAGCCCAGCACCGCCAGCAAACCTGCTTTCTTAAAGCGATCCTGATACGCCCATTGCCATTTATATTCAAACTTGGCCTCATCTTTCGGCTCATAATTCGCAGTGTCCAGATAATGCACGCCGGCCTCCAGGCAAGCATCCATGATGGTCAGGTCCTGGTAAGGCAAAGCCACGTGGATCACCATTTTCGGCTGAAAAGATTTAAGCAGTTTTACTAGCTCGGGCACGTTTTCGGCGTCAACGGCCGCGGTCTGGATGTCACGGCCGACATCGCGCTTCACAGCGGCCGCAATATCGTCGCACTTGGATTTGGTGCGGCTGGCCAGCATAATTTCAGAGAACACATCCGGGTGTTGGGCGCATTTGTAAGCGACGACCCGTCCCACGCCGCCCGCGCCGATTATCAGGACTTTAGACATTTTATAAGCTTGGTTTTGGTTTTCAAAAATGTTGTCACAAAAGTAGTGAATTTGACGTTTTAAAAAGAGAAAGTCACCTTTTGTTCAAAAAAAGCCATTGCCAGACAAGATTACCTTCTTCATTTCCAAAAATCCTTTCCCGAAGCTACAAATGCTTAACTTTACACGCGCAGGCTTAAGCGAGGACAGATGAAAAACGTTTGCATTTTTTTGTGGAATATAGTGCTGAGTGGTACGCTGATTGCTCAGGTACAAAATTTTCATGTCTATTCGCTTTCTATTCACAACGGACTCTCCAACAGCTCGGTGTACGCCATCCATCAGGACGCGCGCGGCTTCCTCTGGTTTGGCACCGCAGAAGGACTCAACCGCTTTGACGGTTACGACTTCAAAGTTTATGCACACAATCCGCAGCAGCCTTTTTCCCTTGCCGGCGAAATGGTCACCTCCATCGCGGAAGACGCGCAGGGTAACCTTTGGCTTGGCGTTTGGTATGGCGGTCTCAATTTTTTTGAGCAATCTTCCGGAAAATTCTACACTTACCTGCCGGACTCCGACTCCCCGGCCAACAGCGAGCAAAACAGCGTCTGGGCCGTTGCCATTGATCCAAATGGGCACATCTGGGCAGGCACGCAGGGCAACGGGCTTTACCGTTTTGATCCCCAAACCAAAAAATTCACCGTTTTTAAACACGATCCCAATGACGCCAACAGCCTCAGCAGCAACGCCATCACCGCGATTTTACCCGCCAAAGACCGGCTCTGGATCGCCACGGAAGATGGCGGGCTCAATCTCCTGGATTTGAAAACCCTCCGCGTCAGGCGCTATCTCCATGATGAAAGCAAGGATAATACGCTCATCAGCAACCATCTGAATACGCTGTTGCTCGACCGCACCGGCAATCTTTGGATCGGTGCAAAAGACAAAGGCGTTTCCGTCCTGGCTCCCGATGGCAACACTTTTACCAATTACCACACCACAAATGCCCCGGGAAAGCTCAACTCCGGCAAAATTCGTTGCTTTTTGGAAAATGTCAACGGCACGATCTGGATCGGCACCGACGGCGGCGGTCTCAATTTTTTCAATCCCCAAACCAGAAAGTTCACGCATGCGCTCCACGATCCCAACAATCCCAACGGCATTCGTTCCAACGCTATTTTCAGCCTTTACCAGAGCCGCGATGGTATCGTCTGGATCGGCACTTACAAGGGCGGCGTTAATGTTTTTGACAAAAAGAAATTCAAATTTCAGCCCATCGATCCTGCGCTTCGCCCGGAGCGCCTGAGTTATAAGGTCGTGCTCTCGGTGTTTGAGGATTCCAAAGGCAATATCTGGTTCGGTACCGACGGTGGTGGTCTGAATCGCTTCGATCCCGTTACCAAACAATTCCGTCATATTCTGCATCAGCCCAACGACTCTAATACCCTAAGCGGCAATGCCGTCAAAGCCATTTACGAAGATGCACAGGGCAACCTTTGGGCGGGCACCTACGGCAACGGGCTCAATTATTTGCCTAAAGGCAGCAACCACTGGATTCGTTTTCAACATACCCCTGAAGATAATAACTCGCTCAGCCACAACCATGCCTGGGACATCACCGAAGACCCCGCCGGAACCCTTTGGGTAGCCACGCTGGGCGGCGGCCTCAACGCGCTGAACCACAGCGACATGACTTTCCAGAGATACAACGTCAACAATACCTCGGGGCATCTGCTCAGCGATCAGGTTTTCACGCTTCTGCCCGATGCGCAGCGCAACCGACTCTGGGTCGGCACCGCACGGGGGCTTTGCTATTTCGATCTGACCGCGCAGCAGTTCTACCCGGCATTCCCCGATTCCACTCATCTTGCTTACGAGGTGAAAATGATCCACCAGGATACACTGGGACGCATTTGGTTTGGCACCAAAAAAAACGGTGTGCATTGCTA
>CAZGAU010000092.1:0-20920 GCA_964523725.1 uncultured Saprospiraceae bacterium | reverse complement strand
AACACCCCCCCCGGCTGCCAGTTTTCTGACGCTTTGTACATAGGTTATCTCTCTTAAAATATTAACCAAATCAGTTCTAATTTATGCTGTAATGTTGTTACAGCTATCATAATCCCTTTTTCCAGTTTTAAATAGCAACACTATGTACAACAAACACCTTATTTCTTTGGTATTTAAGCAAATCAATGCTACATGCGGGCTGCTTATCTTATGCCTTACACTGGCCTTGTTTAGTTCAACAATTGTAAAAGGACAACGTAATCTTGCGCTGTATAATCTCAGTTCGGTGCCGCAGTCTATGTCCCTAAATCCCGGGAGGGTTCCACTTTCAAATATTTACGTAGGCATTCCGGTTATCGGCAGTATCAACGCCAGTTATAGCAATAATAGCAGACTTAGATTCGGTGATCTGTCGCTTGATAACGAAGAACAAGATTTTTATGACAACAACTTCGCCGATATTTTGGAACTGGTGGATCGAAATAATCAACTGATTACAGATATCAACGCGACCTGGCTGGAATTCGGATTCCGGGTGGATAAGAATTTTTTCAGCTTCTTGCTCAGGGATTACGCCCAGTTTCAGGTCGATTATCCTGAAGATTTATTCACTTTGCTTAATGATGTTACCCAAGAAGGAATTGACATTGAAGATGGTAAAATGTATCTTCTGAACACACTGGGCGCCAATGGAATGCACTTTCGTGCCTATGGACTGGGGTTTACCCGCATCCTGACACCCAATTTGTCCGCCGGCATTCGGCTCAATTTTCTTTCAGGTATTGCCAATGCTACTACTTTCAACCGGGGATTGGAAGTCACTCACAAATCTGATAATGAATATTTTAATTTAATGGGGCGGTTAGATGTGTTTGCTTCGGGTTTGCAAACGCTTGAAAATGATCCGGATCGTTACTTCAGAGGCAGAGGAAACCATGGCTTTTCAATCGATTTTGGTTTTAATTATAGCATTAATGAGCAAATTGAAATATTTGCAAGTGCCCTGAACATGGGCAGGATCAACTGGAAAAATGACCTGACACATGCTTCTTTTGTCGCGGAAGACATCGAATTGTCTTCTGAAAATGTGGATGAATTTGAAGCTGAAATCGACGATTTTATCAATGATATTCAAATGACATCTACCGAACAAATCGGTTCTTATCATACGAAACTGCCGGTGATGGCTTATTTTGGTGGCAACTATTATTTTGGAGAAGATATATCTGCCGGGTTAATTTTGAATCCACGTTTTTTTAATGGCGATGTCGATTGGGCATACGCGGTTTCTCTTCAAAAACGATTTAATAAATTTTTACAGGCGTCACTTATGTATGTCAGCCACGATCAGTCTTCATCTGGTTTGGGCGCCGGTTTGGCAGTGAATGCCGGTCCTTTACAGGTTTATTTTGCCTCGGATAATGTGATTCCCCTTTTTGATCTTGATAATGCCAAAAACATCCAGTTTAATGCAGGCCTGAACTTGTCTTTTGGGCGAATTTCCAGAAATGAACAACACGTAAGCTGGCGAAGATTATGGAATGATATCACAGATGTAGCAGAAAGTATTCCGCTTCCAAAATTAAAGTCTAATGAATCGAAGGATAAATCAAAAGACGATGATAGCCCGGAGGTGGCCGAAGCGGAAGGAGTGCCCGGGCGAAATACCACACTTGCCGGGTCAATGGATCTGTTACCCAGAGTCACCCTTATGGCTAAAGCATACCATCCCTTGACCAACGAGACGCTGACCGGCATCGCTATTGAAGTTTATCGCTATAAAGGCGTAGATCAAACGCTGGAATTATTTAACAGTTTTTTGAACGGGGAAATAAAAGTAACGCTGGAGCGGGATCAAAGCTATCGGATTTTAGTGAAAAAACCGGGATTTGAAGATGCGGATATACAGGTTACGCCCATTGACATGGAAGACAAAAATATTATTGAAAAAAACATTACAATGAGTGTAATGAAGATGGTTTCGGGTACATCGGAAACCGCTACTCCTCAAAAGAAAGAAAAGCCGGAAACACCAGTTGCTACCACCACTCCTAAGCCGGAGTCAAAACCGGAGCCCAAAGCCAAGCAGAAAGAAGACAAAAGTAAATCAAATACTTATACACTACTTGATGCCACTAGCCTACGTTCAGGACCTTCGCATACAACGAGTGTGCTTTTGCGTTTTTCGCCGGGAAATCAGGTGAAGGTGCTCGAACAAACCAATCAATACTGGTGGAAAGTACACCATAATGGTAAAGAAGGTTATGTAAAAGCCGCTTTATTGGAGCAAATGAAATAACAGCACCAATTGCTAACTTTAATGGAAGGAATATTTTTAAGCACCAGTTATATGATATTCCTTCCGTTTTTTTGTAATAACAACCCAAAAATGCAATTTAAAAGTAAATAAAATACGTTTTTATTTCAAGAATCTGATTTACTTCGCTACATTCTTTGAACTTTACACTTTTGACAATGCCCGCACCATATCACAGAAAATGATATTTTTACTTAATTATAAAGGCAAGTACAACGGAAATCCTGTAAATAGCGTTCTAAAAGATATGCCTCAATAATTTCAGCATCCTGGGGATAAATGTTCCCTGATTAAAGGTCAAATTATAAAACACATACGCTTATGAAAATTCCAAAACTATTTGTCTTAACTCTAATATTGTCGGGTTCTGTAACTCTGACTTTGGCTGGAAATCCAGTCAAGCCCACCATTCATGGCGCCTGGCAAAGTATCACTATGCAAAAAGGCGCAGAAGTAACGCGTATTCTGCTCATCAGCGGGGATTATTTTTCCTGGACGGAGTACGGAACGGCTTCCGGGGAATTTTTACTTACCAAAGGCGGCCGCTGGCAACTGGCTGATGACAAGCTGGTACTTCATTTCGAATTTAATACCGCTGACACTGCTATGGTCGGGCAATCCGAGAGTTGGCTGGCAACCATGAAAGAAGGACAATTACATTTACATCAAAATATTGCGGGCAAGCAAATCACCTGGGAAAACATTGACAAAGGCGCTACTACCGACCTTACGGGCGCATGGCTCATGTCGGGGCGCGAGCGCAACGGCGAGATCAGCCGCCGTGATACCAATGTACCCCGTAAAACCATGAAAATCCTTACCGGTACTCGTTTTCAGTGGATCGCTTATAACACCGAAACCAAGCAGTTCTCGGGCACGGGAGGCGGCACGTACACCGCAAAGGATGGCGTTTACACCGAAAATATCAAGTTTTTTTCGCGAGATAATAATCGCGTGGGTATGAGTCTGGAATTCAAATTTGATATGCGCGACGGCGAGTGGCATC
The DNA here is from genome assembly GCA_964523725.1 of uncultured Saprospiraceae bacterium. Lineage (GTDB taxonomy): Bacteria > Bacteroidota > Bacteroidia > Chitinophagales > Saprospiraceae > JADJNW01. The sequence goes on along the minus strand of CAZGAU010000092.1, from coordinate 17,597 downwards.
ATATGGGCAAAAGCAGCGCCGGCGAGCCAATGCACGAGGTTTGGGCACAGCGAGACAACTAATCTTTACATGTGAACTAAATAACTTTTCTTTTGAGAACGCGTACTATTACATCAGTTGGCCTGTTTGCCGTTATAATGTTATTATATCTCTGGTTTCCGTATAATATGATCCGGCAAACGGAGCGTATTTTACAAAAAGGCGAAGTGTATCGTTTTCAATTACAACCAATTGATCCATATGATGCGTTTCGGGGCAGATATGTGAGCCTATTTTATGGGACTCAGCAAGTAACAGCCGAAGATTCTTTATTACGCGGCCAAACTGCCTATATTGAACTGGCAAAAGACTCCTCCGGATATGCTTATTTTTCAGCAGCTTATACGGAGGCTCCCGCGAGTGGCGGGTATCTGATTACAGAAATTTCATATGCTCAGGATAGCCTCGTTACATTTGATTTGCCCGAAAGCATGGCTTATTATTATATGAATGAAGAATCCGCGCCGGAGGTGGAAAAACTCGTGATGCGCCCGCGATCGCCAGATGATCGGGAAACCGTTCGCGCTTCGGTGGATGTACGCATTTTAAACGGTGAAGCAGTAGTAGAAGAATTATTTATCAACGAATTGCCTGTAAAGGAATATTTAAAAAGGAATAAATAACTGGATGCTTGTTATTGGTTAATTGTTATGAAGATATAATGTTATTAAATAATTTGCCTCCTGATTAATAATAATTAACCAATAACATTCACTTCTTATTCAAAAATTCCCGAAGACAAGTACCGGTCGCCCCGGTCGCAAATGATGCAAACAATCACGCCTTCATCAATGGTTTCGGAGAGTTTTTTAGCTGCCATTACCGCGCCACCACTGCTCATACCGGCAAAAATCGCATCTTCTTGAGCCAGTTTTTTCATCATGATCGTCGCTTCTTCCTCCGATACATCAATTTTTTGATCGACCCGGCTTTCTTCAAAAATCTTGGGTAAAAACTCGGGCGACCAGCGCCGGATACCAGGAATACTGGAACCATCGGTCGGTTGCACACCCACGATTTGCACGGTCGGATTTTGCTCTTTTAAATAACGAGAGACCCCCATGATCGTGCCCGTAGTACCCATGGAAGACACAAAATGCGTGACTTTGCCCTGCGTGTCGCGCCAAATCTCAGGACCGGTGGTACGGTAGTGCATGCCCCAATTGTCAGGATTGGCGAATTGGTTAAGCATAAAATAGCCACCCTTGGCAACCATTTCATCCGCCAGTTCCCGGGAATATTCGATGCCACCTTTTTCAGCAGGCGTAAGAATTACTTCGGCACCGTAAGCCCGCATCGTTTGAACCCGCTCCAGCGTAGAATTATCAGGCATCAGCAAAGTGATATCCAGCCCAAAAACCCGCGCGATCATGGCCAACGCAATACCCGTATTGCCGCTTGTGGCTTCAATCAGACGTACGCCAGGTTTGATCTCGCCACGATCCAATGCGCCTTTGATCATGCCGTAAGCTGCACGGTCTTTCACCGAACCCCCAGGATTCGTGCCTTCCAGTTTGCCGTAAACGGTGATGCCGGGCTTCGAGATCACTTTTGTAATTTCAACCAAGGGTGTGTTGCCAACGAGATCAAGTATAGATGCCATTTATGATTGTGTTCAGATAATGATGTTATCACTTTAACCAATTCTTTAAATTGTACCACACAACACAGGATAAAGTTCATCATCTGGCACAAAAATGACGCTTATTTCTTCTTGTCTGCTTTTACCACCACAAATGAACCTTCGCCATAGCCTGGTTTTGGTGATTCTACGTCCTTGATTTCATCTAGTCCGCCAAAAAGTGTTTGTATAAAATCAAGATTTCGGAATCCGGCGTCATTTAGCATTTTGCTGACGCGATCCACCGTATAGAAATTTGCACGGCGGTAAAATCTGCTGGTAGAGCGGCGTTCTTGGTATTCTTGACCAATCGGAAGTTCTTTGTCAATAAAACCTACAATAATCGAGCCACCCGGCTTTAAAATACGATGCGATTCTTTAAAGGCAGCAAGTGGATTTTCCAGATGGCAAACGGTCACAAAAAGCGCAAAATCGAACTGCAAATCGGCATAAGGCAATCGCTCGCCTTTGGCGTCCATCACTTCTATACCGCGCTTAGCCGCGAGCAATCGCATTTCTTCGGCGGGTTCCACGCCATCCTTGATACCGAGCGGGCCGGCAAAACGCCCCGAGCCGACACCGATTTCCACGCCGCGTATATTTTGTGGCAACTTCAGCATCTGATCTTTAATAGCAATTAATTCTGACTCGTACACAGCCTGATATTTATCAAACCATGCTTCGTATTCCTGAGTGTACTGTTCGAAAGGTGCTGTTTGGATCATTTTTTTCCGTTTTACTTGTTTAGAAAAAAGATTAACAGGAATAACCTCATTCATTTTAAGGTTATTCAATAGTTTTTGCAATGAGAAAAATCAGCCCTTTCTAATTGATTATAAATATTTTAACTAATCATTTCCTTTTCTTCTTCCTGCCGGTAATAAACTCGAGACTCGGGCGGCACGCTTTTGATGATCCAGACATTACCACCGATAATGCTGTCGTGCCCGATCACCGTATCACCGCCAAGAATGGTGGCGCCGGAATAAATGACCACGCGGTCTTCAATGGTTGGGTGGCGCTTGGTTTTAGCCAGTTCCTTGCGCACGCTCAAAGCGCCGAGGGTCACGCCCTGATAGATTTTGACATCGTTGCCGATTTCCACCGTTTCACCAATGACAATGCCGGTGCCATGGTCGATGCAGAAGCGCTCACCGATAGAAGCAGCAGGGTGAATGTCGATGCCCGTTTCGCTGTGGGCATGCTCGGTCAGGATGCGTGGAATCAATGGGATGCCGAGTCTATGAAACTCGTGCGCCAGTCTATAAACCGCGATGGCAAAAAAGCCCGGATAGGTGCGAATGACCTCCGTTTTGCTTACCGCAGCCGGGTCGCCTTTGAGGATCGCTTCGGCATCTTTTTTCAATAATTCATACACTTCCGGTAGCCGGTTCAGGAAGGCTTCCTCGATATTTTCTGGTGTATCGGGCAAATCTTTTTCAATGGTTGTCAGGATGTTATACAATTCCAGTTTGATGTCATTATAATGTTGATTAAACTCGCGGAGGTTGAAATAAACCCGGTCGGCAAGTTCCGGAAACATCAGCTTCAGCAGACCATTGAGCCAGCCGCAAACCTGCATAGGCGAAGGAATGCGGGACGCCGCTTTGTGCGCATTGAAGAGCTGCTCGATGAATTTTTTTTCCATGATGGAAGAATTTCTGCCAAAGATACCGGAAGTCTGGGTGTAAATATTCACAAAAAGTCGCTGTTAATTAGACTTTAACATTGCAAGTCCCCTTATTAATTCAATACGGAGAACCGGCAAAAAGTTTCGAATAATCCGTTAATTGTTTTTGGATTGTCCCGGTTCTACTGTTTGTTCCACCGCTTCGTTCTGTTGAGGTTGTACCCGCACTGCGTAGCGCGAGGGTTCCAGTTCTTCGCCGAAAAGCCGCGCAAACACTTGTGTACACTGCGCTCCAAAGAGCACGATAATCGAAGAATAATAAACCCAGAACAAAATAATGACAAAAGAACCCGCTGCGCCGTAGGTGGTAGCCAGATCGCTGTTACCAAGGTAAATTCCGATTAGAAATTTTCCGGCTACGAAAAGTAAGGTAGTAATAATGGCACCCACCCAAACGTCACGCCACCTGATCTTTGCATCGGGTAAAATCTTGAAAACCAGCGCAAAAACAAGTGTTGCCAACGCCAGGGCCAAAACGGTATTGATGATCCACAAAATGTACAACGACACTTCCCCCAGCGTTTGGTTCAGATAATCGCTCAATAAGGAAAGTATGGTATCCAGCATCAGGGAAACTGCCAGGAGCAAGCCGAGACTGACCAACATCGCCAGCGAAAATACGCGATCCAGCAACATTTTGAGCCACCATTTCCCCTTGGGCTGGGCTTTTACGCCCCAGGTTCGGTTCAGCGCTTTTTGCAGCGTAATCAACACCGTCGTCGCACTGATCAGCAGGGTGACGATACTGATTACCGTTGCAATCAAACTCTCCTCGGAAGTACTGGCGTTTTCCACGATTTTCTGCACCGTACCGGCACTTTCCGGCCCGATAATTCCTTTGATCTGCGCGTACAGTTCACCACTCACGGCTTCCTGACCGAATAGAGCGCCCGCCGAATTGATAATCAAAATAATCATACCCGGTAGCGAAAGCATGGTATAAAAAGCAATGGAAGCGCTGTAAACCATGGGATCACCTTTGCCAAAGCCATTAAATGTTTCCTTAAAAAAGAGTATAATGTTGCGAAATTTTTTTGGCATATTTTATTTACAATATTCTAAAATGCAACAGGTGAGAAGTAAGGGATGTTCACTTTAAATTGATTTTCAAATAGATGTGATTGTAATTAAACCTCTGGGATATTATTTCATTTTATTAATGACAGATATAAAGAATCTTGATTCATCGGCCTTGCCAATGGCTTAACACGCAGTGCATTATCTGAAATTTGTCTATCTTTGCAAGTCAATTTTTGTATCATGGAAAATAACTCCGATTCGGTCAGTCTGAACAAGTTTATCAGCGAAACAGGCATCTGTTCGCGGCGGGAAGCAGATAAAATGATCGAGCAGGGCCGGGTCACGATCAATGGCGCCATTGCCAGAAAGGGTAACCGGGTCGGCGAAGGCGATACGGTAGAGCTAGACGGTAAAAACCTGCGGCAGAAGGAAAAACCTTTATATATAGCGTTTCATAAGCCGGTGGGTATTACCTGCACGACCGAGCGCCACGTGGAAGGTAATATTATTGATTTTATTAATCATCCCAAGCGCATTTTTCCGATCGGGCGGCTCGATAAACCCTCAGAAGGCTTGATTTTCCTGAGTAATGACGGTGATATAGTCAACAAAATCCTCCGCGCAGGCAACAATCATGAAAAGGAATATATCGTCACCGTGAACAAGCCGGTGACCGATGCTTTTATTCAAAAAATGAGCAACGGCCTGCCTATTCTGGACACCGTCACGCAAAAGTGTGTGGTAAAAAGGGAGAGCAAGCACGTTTTTAGAATTATTCTCACGCAAGGCTTGAACCGCCAGATTCGGCGCATGTGCGAATTTCTTGGCTATAAAGTCACCAAACTCAAGCGCATTCGCATCATGAATATCACTTTGGAAAATCTTCCGGTGGGAAAATGGCGTTATTTGACTGATAATGAAATTAATACAATTAATAAACTTGTTGAAGATTCCATTAAAACCGAAGAAGCATCCCTACTCAAAAGTAAACGAAAATAAAAAGCGGCTCACCCTACCCTGAGGCAGCGCAAACCGCAACGTGTCATGTTTTATTTAGACGATAGACTTTAGATTTTAGACGGCAAGCACTCGCACGCTTCTCTCTTCTAAAGTCTAAAGTCTAACACCCTAATTTTCATGGCTTTATGTCATCCGCATTCACACCCATTTGAGTCAGAAACTTCATGGAATTCGCTTTGACGTTCGCCGGCGGATTCAGCGAAAGCGACTTTTTAAAGGCTTTTATTGCTTTTTCTTTTTCGCCCAGATTAAAATAGCCCTCGCCCAGACTATCCCACACGTTCGGATCGCTCGGATTTTTCTCGGCATTTGCTTCGAAAACCTCCACCGCACCGGCAACATTACCACTAAATAACAATTGGTAGCCGTAAGTATTCAATTCGGCGTTTGTACCTCGAGCAATGGCATCTTTCCTGACTTTCTCTGCCATTTTGTCATCACCTTTGGCTTTAATAATTGCGGATTTTGCCATCATATTGCTCATAGCCGGATGCATTTTCACTGACTGCTCTGCCCAGGCCAGGGCTTGATCGAGGTGACCGTTTTGTTGCGCATAATTAGCAGCGCCGAGATATTCCTTCCAGGTCACCGGGAACGTTTTCAAATCGCTGTCCAGGGTCGCCAGGATCGTTTTCTGTTCATCTGCTTTATCGCCATTTACTTTCGCCGTCAAACGAGCCTTTGTAATCATATTCTGAGGCGTTGGAGTTACAAAAACCGAGCGCGTTGCCCAACCCAGCGCTTCCTGATGATTGATATCGTTATTCAAACAATAATTTGCCGCTTCATTCCAGCCATTCCAGGTCCAGCCGGCTCTGTTGCGCAATTCATCGCGAAGACTTGCCAAAACAACTTCATGTGTATTTGCCTGAATTTTAAAAGGAAATGCTTTGTTTTCCCACTTTAAGGCACAGGTAGCATGCTCGGCATCCAGATTATCAAATTCATAAGTCAGCCACTCATAAAATTTATCCGTTTTGGTCGGTTTGATCGTCACGCGCAGCGCGTCTTCCGCCTGATTGTAAGAAAAACTGCCCCAGGAGGTACTGTTATTGGAAAAAATAACCTCGCATTCATTTTCTTTTGGCAATAAATGTAATCCGTAAGTGCCGGCATGTAATTTTTCGCCTTCAATCATTACATCGGTACTAAATGAAATGACGGTATTGTCATTAGCACCGGCGCGCCACACCGCATTGTAAGGCACCATTTTACCCCATACTTCGCGCCCTTTCACAGCCGGACGGTGATAAATAATGGAGACATCGGTCAAGCCAATGGTTTGCATCACTTTTGCCTTGGGACTGGCGTCGGGTGTTTTGGTGGCGAATGTTTGCCCGTAAGTAAAATGCAGGGTTACAAATAGCGCAAAGCCAAGCGTGATCAGGTGTTTGATGCGTTGCATAGTCGAATTTTTTGTAAAGAAATCGGGTGATTATTAAGTGAGTTTAATAAAAACAGTGTGAGTCGGGTGAATAAAAAGATCATATTATACACTGTTTGAATCAACTCATTTTCAAATATAATGGGAAGCGGGCAGGATTGCACGAAGTTTGTGGCGGGCGTAGTAAATTGTGATGAGTGGTTAAGAAGGAGTCGATAGTGATATAGTCAATAGTCAATAGTTTTGTCGGGATGAGATTTTTTTTATCAAAAGTATTATTTATATTTAAAATATTTAATCAAGTTTTTCTTTTAAGTCCTGATCCTCAATATAATTAATGATGGCGCTTTTGTAGCTTCGGCTGGAATGGAGCTGCTCGCCGTTTTTTAAAGTGAAACGATATTGGTTATTACCTTCGTATTTAATTTTATTAATATAGTGGGTATTTATGATAATCGAACGGTGAATGCGGAGAAAAATATGATGATCCAGTTGCGCTTCCAACTCTTGTAAAGTCTGGCGAATGAGGTAATTATGATTTGCTAAATGAATTTTCAAATAATTACCTTCTGCCTCCAGCCAGTAAATATCATGAATGTTGACAAGCGTTGTTTTACCTTTATCCTTGATCTCAATCGCGGTCAGCTCGTCGCCCTGGTGGTGTTGATGTTCTTCTAACAGTCGCACCATTTTATGATGTAAAAAAGCATTTTCTTTAAGTTGGATTTGCTTGCGCGCATGCTCCAGTGCCATCATAAAGCGCTCATTGTCAAATGGTTTTAACAGATAATCCACCGCGTGCACGTCAAACGCCCGCAAAGCATATTGATCATAAGCGGTCACAAAAATAATAAAGGGCAAATCCTCACGCTCGCTTTTACTCAGCACGTCAAATCCGTCAAAATCAGGCATTTGTATATCCAAAAAAGCCAGATCCGGGGCATAATCGGTAATGAGTCGCTGGGCTTCCCGCCCGTTTTTACCTTCGCCGATGACAGTGACATACTCCACCTTGTCGAGCAGCTTGCGAATGCGCGCGCGCGCGAGTGGTTCATCATCAACTATAATGGTGCGAATTTTTTTCATGATCCGGGCTTTTGATCTTCATCCGTAATCTCTTTTTGCAAAACAGGCAAGGTCAATCGCACTTCAAAACCCTTGCCGGGTGCAGTATCTATCTGAAAATCAGCCTCTTGTCGATAGAGTAAATCCAAGCGTTCCTTGACATTTTTTAGGCCGATGCCAGCGTCCAGTAAAGTTTCGATTGTTTGTGCGGAGCCTTTGCCATCGTCCTGCACGGTTAGCTGAATTTTTGCATCTATCTTCCTGGCAATCAAAGTGATCTCGCCTTCGCCGACCTGTTTTGAAAAACCGTGTTTGATCGCATTTTCTACCAGAGGCTGCAAAATAAGCGCTGGCACCGGGACCTCCAGGGCATCCTCGTCGATGATGTAATGAATTTTCAAGCGATCGTGAAAACGAACCTGCTCGATGTCGAGATAGCTTTTGATAAAGTTCAGTTCTTCGCTCAAGGGGATGAAATTGCGGCGCTCCTTGTCGAGCAAGGTTCGCAGTAAATTGCCGAGTTTCGACACGATCCGCTGGGCATCCTTGATGTTGATTTCCATCAGGGAAGAAATGGTGTTCAACGTATTAAATAAAAAATGCGGGTGTAATTGCAGCCGTAGGGCATTGAGTTCGGCGCTGGAGAGCTGACCCTCCAGTTTTGCGAGTTCTAACTGCTTGTTTTTGAATTTTTTATAATAATCAATCGCGGCAAAAACGAAAAACAGAATCCAGTATTCGATCAAACGGCTGATGGTGGCCGGAGCAAAACTACCTATTACATAATGAAAAGTTTCCATCGTAATTTTCTCAATACCAAGCAAATGCAACGGTAAGAGCCAAATAATATTCGTAGACATTTCATGAAAAGCACTTACTGCAAGACTCACCAGGAAGGCCCTGATTTGAACATTCCGGTCGGAAAGATCATTTAGAGGGTATCTTTGAGAAAAATAATACACGATGGGCACCAGCACGCCCCAAAAGGTATAATTCACAAGATGAGGTATGGCTGAACGCTGCCAATTATATGCTTCCGTTTCACCCCAGTACAGATAAGGCAGGTAACTGCGTACAGCCAGCACCAGCCCCAGCGCAAATCCGATCAAAATGAAGACCCAATATGGTAAAGGAAGTTTGCCGAATTTCATTTTGTAAAGAAATTGAAAAAGCATTAAAAAGCCAAGCAACGTGTGACAGGAAGCAGAAAAAGATGTTGAAAATCAATACTTCATCCCGGGGCGTTGCGTTTGTTCTAAAATGGGAATATCTTTGGCTGATTGTAAAATTTTAGTTAAATATTTCATCAAAACGATACTAATTGCCGGGACCAGCGTCCTAATAGCAAAGGAATCTCTACAACATGAAAAGAAAGACTTTTTCGAGAGCTTTTGGACTGATTGTACTGTTTTTTATACTGCAATATGCATCCTTCAGGACGCAGGGCGCGGGAAATCCCAACCCAAGCAGCCGGTACTATCATGAGATTCAAGGTAGCCGGGAGTTAGCGACCGAATTGCTGGAGAATTTTCCCGGTGTTTCGATTGCAGTAGGCATTGGTAATGAGATCGTCTGGAAAGAAGCTTTCGGTTGGGCAGATCCCAAAAACAAGGTTTTTGCCACACCCGAGCACCAGTTTCGTTATTACAGCCTTTCCAAGTCTATTGCCGGTCTGGCCGCTGCCAAGCTCATGGAAGAGGGAAAACTCGATATTGATACCGCTATTACTACCTATTTGCCGGATTTACCGGAGCAGTATTGCAATGTGACCGTTGCGCAACTGCTGAGCCATACTGCCGGCGTGCGCCATTACGACAAAAATGAATGGGAAAAAATCAGCAAATATCATTGCAATACGGTGGAAGAGGCGTTACCAGTGTTCCTCAACGACAAGCTGGAATTTGAGCCGGGTACAGACTACACCTACACTTCTTTCGGGTATGTGCTGCTTTGTCATGTATTGGAACAGGTTAGCGGCGTACCTTATGAGGCATATATTCAACAAAACTTTTTCGCGCCACTGGGTTTGGAACATATCGGGCTCGACCAGTCGCCGGCTGCGCAGATCAATCCGGTGAAATTTTACAAATACTGGAACGTGTATAAAAACCGCGGCGTGGAAGCGCCAAAGGTGGACAATAGTTGCAAATTCGGTGGTGGCGGCTACGTCGGCACGGCGGAAGACATGGTGCATTTGCATCAGGCCCTGATTCAGGGTAGATTGTTAAAGCCAGAAACCGTGGAAAAGTATTTCACCAGTTTTGAAAAATCGGATAGCACTTCGGTTGGGTATGCCTTTGGCATCGGTGTAAAGAAAGCAGAAGATGGATCCAGATATTATGCCCACACCGGTACGGCCCTGGGTGGATACGCGGTGCTAGTGGTTGATCCTGAGCGGGAGTTGGTGGTCGTTATGCTTGGCAACCGCTACGACGAAGTGATGGTGGAAACCGCGAAGAAAGTGGTGAAGTTGTTCCGGGGTTCAGTTTAGTGAACTTTTCGCTCTTGTGAAGATTGGGCAAAATGAGTAGATTTGTAAAAACGAAGGTTATGCCGATTACCAGTATTGACCAGCTTTCGCCGGACGGTGTGTACACCTACGCTGATTATCTCACCTGGAAATTTGATGAGCGGGTGGAACTCATCAAAGGGAAGCTTTTTAAAATGTCGCCTGCGCCCAACAGAATGCACCAGCGAATCGCGGGAGATATGTTTAGCCAAATTCATCAGTTTTTAACGGAAAATCCGTGTCAGGCCTATTTTGCGCCCTTCGATGTCAGGCTTCTGGATTCAAAAAAATCAAAAAAAGCGGATCAAGATATTTACTCCGTGATTCAGCCGGATATTTGCGTCATTTGCGATTTAGACAAACTGGATGATAGAGGTTGCATCGGTGCGCCGGATTGGATCATCGAGATTCTTTCGCCCGGCAATTCCAAAAAAGAACTCAACGAAAAATATCGACTTTACGAAGAAAACGGCGTCCGGGAATACTGGATCGTACATCCGAATGACCAGACCATTGCTGTATTTGAATTGAAAGATGATCGCTACCAGCTACGTAAGCTTTACTCGTCCGAGGAAGAAGTTTCCGTCAGCATTTTCCCGGATCTGGTGATGGATTTGCAGGAGGTTTTTAGAACCTAAGTGCGCAAATCAACTGCCAACTGTAAACTGCCCACTATTTTAATAACTTGTCTCATCCAGCTTCACTTTCCCTCGGAACGTCCAGAATACAAACGCGGTATAAGCTGCCACCATTGGCGTGCCAATAGCTGCCATGATCAGCATAATTTTCAGGGATTTCTCGGAAGAAGCGGCATTATAAACCGTGAGATTGTATTGTGGATCGATGGTAGAAATCACCATCACGGGGTATAATTCAATCGCCACCAAAACCAACAACAGTGCCACCGTAATGGAGGAAAATATAAATGCCCGCCGGTATTTGCGCTTGGCAGCCAGCCTTGGTACATTCGCAATGCTCAAAAATGCCAGTACCGGCACGATAAACAATGCCGGCGATTGCTTGAAATCATCGGACAAGTGCGGAATATAAATCAATGTGTAAAGTGTAATAATGCTGAAGCTCACTACAAAGAAGATAATCGCTCTTTTGAGCAATAGCGTTACTTTGGCGAAAAGCCGCCCTTCGGTTTTCATAGTCAGATAAATCGCGCCGTGCATCGCGAAAAGCGCCACGGTAGTCACACCGACCATCAAGGCATACGGATTCAAAAACTCCAACCAATGCCCCTGAAATTCAAAATTTTCACCCAAAGCAATGCCTTGCAGCACATTACCCAGCACCACGCCCAGCAAAAACGCCAGCAAAATGCTCGACACCGAATAGCTCACATCCCACATCTGCCGCCACCACTTCATAGGTTCCTTACTCCTGAATTCAATCGAAATAGCCCGGAAAATTAAAGCAAATAAAAACAGCATAAACGGTATGTACATCCCCGAAAACATCGAGGCATATACCACCGGAAAGCCCGCAAACAGTGCGCCTCCGCCGATTACCAGCCACACTTCGTTGCCGTCCCACACCGGGCCAATGGCATTCAAAGCAATGCGCCGGCTTTCTTCTTTTTTCAGGAATAGATGCAATGCACCCGCGCCCAAATCGAAGCCGTCCAAAATGGCGTAGCCGCTAAACAAGCCGCCTACAACCAAAAACCACCAGGTAGGATAATCAATGCCGAGAAACATGTTATTAGACTTTAGATATTTGATATTAGACTTTAGATGTTAGACTCCCAAACCTTGAACCTTGAACCTTGAACCTTGAACCTTGAACCTTGAACTTTGAATTTTGAACCTTGAACCTTGAACCTTGAACTTTTAAACCTTCATCGCTTCCGCCATGCCTTCCTGCAGCGGCCGGTGCTCTTCCATACCGCCGTCTTCCGGGCCATGCTGGATTTTTTTATTTAGCAAGTAAATAAATAACGCAAATAATATGATGTAAATAATCGTAAACATGATTAAAGAAAACAACACCTGATTCGCCGTCACCGCTTTGGAAAGTGCATCCGAGGTACGCAACAAACCATACACCACCCAGGGCTGACGCCCCATTTCCGCGGCGTACCAGCCAAATTGATTCGCAATTTGCGGCAGGAAAACCGCCCACACAAACACCCAGAGCAGCCAGCGCTGATTAAATAACTTGCCCCGCCACCATTGAAAACAAGCGTATAAAGTCAAGGCTATCAGAAACATACCGATCGCCACCATAAAATGATAAAATTGAAAAATCGCATTCAACGCGGTGGGACGCTCATCTTCGGGGAAAGCATTCAAACCCTTCACCGGCGTTTCAAAATCGAAATGCGTCAGAAATGTCAGGCCGCCCGGTACTTTGATGCCCGTCACTTTTTGGTTTTCCTTGTCCACCCAGCCCATTACATACATATCTGCCACCGCCAGACTATCGAAATGCCCTTCCAGCGCGGCGAGCTTGGCGGGTTGATTGTGCGCGACGCCTTCAGCGGATTTATGACCTGTAAATAACTGTGAAAGTGCTGATAACGTGGCAATTACAAGCGCGATTTTAAATGCTTTTTTGGAAATTTCTACATGCCGGTTTCTGAGTAAATAAAAAGCATGCACGCTTAATATCAAAAATGTACCCGCCAAAAACGCCCCGATCCACACATGCGTGATGCGATCCACACTCGAAGGATTAAACACCATCGCCCAGAAATCGGTGATTTCGGCTCGCGCATGGAGTCCTTCGCCTACAATATGATATCCCGCAGGTGTCTGTTGCCAGGAATTGGCCACCACGATCCAGATCGCCGAAAACATCGAGCCCAGCCACACCCCGATGGTAGCAATAAAATGCACTTTGGGACTCACCTTGTTCCAGCCAAATAACAACACACCCAGAAATCCGCTTTCCAAAGCAAATGCAAAAATCCCCTCCGCCGCCAGCGCCGAGCCAAACACATCGCCTACGAAGCGCGAGTACGTCGCCCAGTTGGTGCCAAATTCAAATTCCATCACAATGCCCGTCGCCACACCGATCCCGAAAGTCAGCGCGAAAATCTTCGTCCAGAACCGGGTCATTTGCTCGTACATTTTGTCGCCGGTGCGCAGGTACATGCCTTCCATAAACACCATCACCAGCCCCAGCCCGATACTCAGCGGCGGATAGATGTAATGAAATGCAACCGTGAAAGCGAATTGTATGCGGGAGAGAATTTCGACATCCATAGCAGAAGTTATTGATTGTTAATTGTTTATTGCCGGTTTTTGGTGCATTATGAAAGATAATGGCTCATCGGCAATCTGTAATATCAAAAACGCTACAATGTTAAGGCGCAAAAGCAATGCCCGGTTGTGATTTGCATCACAAATTATGTAATTTGGATAGGTTCGAAATTAATATTTTCTTCGAATCCAAACGAACAATAGCCTTGTTTTAAAGTGTGAAGGGGAAAATTTTTACCCAAAATCCGCTATAAACTGCTCACTGACCTCCCAGAGCTTTTCCGCCAGGGCATCATCCTGGGCTTTGCGCGAGGGGAACCGCTGCTCCTGATTTTCATCAAAATATTGACCGCTCACATCCGCAACCTCCGGCGAAGAAGCCAGGAAAACAGAGGTTTGCGCGCCTCTTTCTTCAGAGATCATAAACAACTTGCCAATCGTCCAGCCCAATGAAATCCAGAAATTACCGCCCTTATTGGCAATGCTGGTGCGCACCACGCCGGGATGCAGGGCATTGCTGGAGATTTGCGGATACCGCCTCGCCAACTCGCGGGCAAACAGTACATTCGCCAGCTTCGACTGGGCATAAGCCGCCAAACCCTGATACGCTTCCTGACCACGCTCGCCGCGGAGGTTGCCCCAATCAATGCTGCCGCCAAAATGACCCTTGGAAGAAACGTGCAACACCCGGGGCGCCGGCGCTGCCAGTAGTTGCGGCAGTAATAATTTGGTGAGCAGGAAATGTCCCAGATGGTTGACGCCGAATTGCAACTCGAATCCCTCGTCCGTCTTTTGTAAGTTGCTGGTAAACAAGCCGGCGTTGTTAACCAACACGTCGAGACGGTCATGTTCCGACTGAAAACGCTCGGCGCAGCGCCGGATCGAATCAAAACTCACCAGATCCAGCGGAATTGCGGCTACCCGGTCGTTATCACTTGCCTTGATGATGGTTTCCACTGCTTTTTCCGCCTTTTCCATCTTCCGGCAGGCGATGATGATCGTTGCGCCTTTCTTCGCCAGTCCGATCGCGGTTTGCTTCCCGATGCCGTCGTTGCCGCCGGTGATGAGCACGATCTTATCCTTCATGCATTTAATTTTGGAAGGGTAACGGATGAAAACGAAAATAGATTTGGAAAAGCCGGATTACCACACAAAAGCAAAGCATTTAACCAGGTTCCGCTCACGTAACTTCACAAAGGTATCAAAGCAGGTAAATAAGTTGCCAAACAAGGCATACCAGAAGGACTTTACGGATAATTAGCGCATGGCAACAAAAAAGCAAAAATCATTGCATCGAATTACGCTTTTAACTATATTTACAACGATAACAAATTTATTCACTCCACTCAAACTTTTACACACATGAGTAAACGTACCTCCGGGCGCATCAAGCGTCCTGCTAGCCCAAAGGAGCTGCTCGATTTAGCAGCAGCTATTTACCAGAAACATATTGCCGACGGACCCGGGTCTCCGCTTTACAATCTCGAAGGTATTAATTGGGATGAGATCGGACCGATGGTTGCGCAGGCTTCTGAGCATCACAACAAAGCTGAAGAGCACAAGCGTAAAATGGAAGAGGAATATCGCTCCCGCGATAACCTGGTGACTCACATCACACAAGCCAACAACGCGACCAAAGCCTTGCTCAAAGCGATGTTCTCGCAGAATCCCAAGAAGTTGGGCGACTGGGGCTATGATATTGATGACTCCGCCCCGACAAAAAAGAACGGGCAATAGGCATTAATTGAACCAAACAAGCAAAAAAGAGGCTATATGAATCCAATTCGTATAGCCTTTTTCATTGCAATTGCCGATTGCAATGCAGCAATTGCCAAATCCAATGCAGAAATACCCCCTTGCAACGCGGAAATCACCGAATGCAACACGGAAATACCCTATTTCCATCTTGTAAGACCCTCTTGCAATGCAGAAATCGGTGCTTGCAACGTGGAAATACCCCATTTCAGCTTGGAAATACCCTCTTGCAGCATTGCAAGACCTCCTTTCGGTGTGGAAGATGGAGATTACGAGTATAAAATTGACAGTCTCAGTTTTGTAGATGGCATTTTTCAGGATGCAAACAATAATGAATACTTGTGTCTGAAACACAAATTTAAATAAGTTTGTTTCTGTCAAGAGTTAGTTAAAATAATTTGTTTTATTCCTCGTTCTTTTCTCTATCTTTTTTACCTTTGCATCATGATGTTTTACAGACGAAAAATATTGCTTGCGCTTTTGGAGTCTTTTGAAGGAGAACTTGGCAAAATTGAACTTCAAAAATTACTTTTTTTATTTTGTCGCTATCAATCAAATCCTTCATATGACTTTCTACCATACCATTATGGTTGTTATTCTTATCAAGCTGAATGGGATTTACAATCTTTACGGAAGTATAATTTCATTTCTGAAGTAGATAAGAAATGGCTTTTAAAAAAAGAGTCTAATTATTTATCTATAATTGATAAGAAAGATAAAGCTCATCTGAATTTTATAAGGCGAAATTATGAAAAATATTCTGCTGACGATCTAATGAAATTAACATACATCAAATATCCCTATTTTGCTATCAAAAGTAAAATAGCTAAGAGGTTATTAAATAAAGAAGACTTTAATAAAATCGAAGCACAAGTGCCCCGAAACGAAAAAATTGCACTTTATACTCTAGGCTATGAAGGAATTTCTTTAGAAAAGTATTTTAATAAACTAATAATTAATGATATTAGAGTTCTTTGTGATGTAAGAAAAAATCCATTAAGCCAAAAAGTTGGTTTCTCTAAATCTACCTTACAAAAAATTTGTAACTCTCTTGGAATTACTTACATACATATTCCTGAGCTTGGTATTGAAAGTAATAAAAGACAAAATCTTAAAACTCAGCTTGACTATGATTTGCTCTTTGTTGATTACGAAAAGAATCAATTAGCATATCAACACGTTTATATAAAAGAAATTTTTGAATTATTATTAAAATTTGATCGAGTTGCATTAACTTGCTTTGAAGCATCCTATTGTCAATGTCACCGGAGTAAGGTTGCTAAAGCGGTAACTCAATTACCGGAATGGAATCATGAACTTCTACACTTGTAGTAAATGGCAAGAATTAAAATTCTTATCACAGTAAAAACATATCCCACACTTTCATCAAAATATGATGAATTGGTATGTACAGCTGGTTTCCGAGAAGATGGTACCTGGATTCGAATTTATCCTGTCCCTTTTAGGAAGCTAGATTATGATCGCCAGTATTCAAAGTATGACTGGATAGAAATTGACGTAGTAAAAAAAACGAGTGATTTTCGTCCTGAAAGCTTTCAACCGAAATCAATTGAAGATGAATTCAAAATTGTTGGACATATTGGAACAGAGCATAATTGGGCGCTTCGCAAAGAAATAATTTTAAAAAATGTTTATACTAACCTCACTAATCTTATCAACGAGGCAAAAGATAAAAAAATCTGTACTTCATTAGCGGTTTTCAAGCCTACAAAGATTATGGATTTTACAGTTGAAGCTGTTGAAAGAGTATGGGACGAGAAAAAATTAAGAGCGCTAGAAGCTAATGCCCAACAATTTAAACTTTTTGAAAAAAGTGAAAACCCTTTTAAAGTTGTAAATAAACTTCCATACAAATTTTCATATAAATTCACTGATGATGCGGGTAGGGAAAGTAAGTTAATGATTGAAGACTGGGAAATTGGTGCACTTTATTGGAGACAATTAGAGAAACATCACGGTAATGAAAAATTAACATGTGAAGATGTCAGAGCAAAATACTTTGATGATTTTGCTAAAACTAAAGATCTATACTTATTTTTAGGAACTACTTTTGAATATCATCTGAAAAATGCGCCAAATCCCTTTGTAATTATTGGGACTTTCACCCCTAAAATTGAAACCCAATATTCTCTTTTTTGACTAGCCTCCAGTAATAAACCCCAATCCCCATCCCGCCAGCGCACCGCCTAATATCAGCCAGAAACTGCTCAGTTTGGGGAAATAAAACACGATAAAGATGCTGAGCAGACCGATCACCACCT
>CAZGAU010000091.1:0-21116 GCA_964523725.1 uncultured Saprospiraceae bacterium | reverse complement strand
AATCACCTCATGGCAACTGCCCCTACTGCTGTCGCAAAAGCCAATTAATTCTTTGCAACAAATTCATTTACAAGACCTTTGCAAATCCGGATTTTCTTATGATCCGTACTTTTCGATAAATGCCTTTTCGGAAGAACCACCTTTTCGGTTTTGCTCGGCAAGCGTCCAGTTATCGGTTGAAGTGGTTTGCATCCAGATATCTCCCGATTTTCTGAAAACCTGTGCGTTCAAACCAAATTTTTTGGCAAAATCCCGTTCAAAATCGGCTACGGTCATCTGTTCGTTGATCGCAAAATCGCCTTCATTATGAACCGTTCTGACTTCGCCGATGGTCATTTCATCCGGCAATTGCTCGCGCACAGTAGAGCCCTGATTTGTATCATGCGGCTTGGAATAAAATTGAATCTTCAGGTAAGGAAACTTCTTGTGAAATTCCGTCTGAATATCTTTGATCTTTTTTTTATAGTTGATAATCATGGCTTTCCGATTTAAGTTTTTTTAAAATACTTTTGGGCTGCACTTGCATTCACTCATCCAGTTTCACCACCAGCGTAGGAATGGTTTCGTTTTCCGAGAGCATACGTTCGGTAACGCTACCCAACAACAACCGTTCTACCCGGGAATGCCCCTTGGCGCCGATGATGATCATATCCGACCCGATTTTGGTGGCATAATCCATAATGTAAGTACCAATGTCGCCGACTTTGTTCTCGATCAATTCAGTTTTGATGCGCCCTGCATCCTCGGGAGCGTAGGTGCGCAAAAACTGCCGGAAGGACTCCATGCGATCATTCTTGATCATTTGCTTCAGTTCTTCCGTCGTTTTTCGAATGTACACCGAAGCCACGCTCGGCATTTCAAACACATTCAAACATACAATCTCAGCGGGTTCTTTGAGTTGCCGGTTAATGCCCACCGCGATCTGTAAAGCTTTCACTGAGGAGGGCGAAAAGTCAACCGGGACGAGTATTCTTGTGATTGTTTTTTTAGCTTCTTCTGGTATAATCAAAGCATTGCCCGTCGTTTTCCGCGCCAGGTTTCTGGCGAGGATGCCATGCTGACTGGTAGCGCCTCTCTGACCAATAATGGTAAGATCAGCGTCGGTTTCTTCCACTTCTTTCAATAATTCCTCCAGCGGATCGCCTTCGCGCACATCAAAGCTTACTTTGCCTATGTTTTGCTTGGCCAGACGCTCCTGAGTGGCTTTTTTCATTTCCCGGATCGCTTCTTCATTCAGTTCATAATTGCTGACCAGCCCTTTGCCTTCTTTTTCAAATAGAGTGGTGAAAAGATCGAAAGTCGGCAATACATGTAGAAATTCCGCTTTTTGGATAGGAATCTGGCGAGCCAGAAAATCGATATAACCCAGCACCTTATCGTCGCTTTCCGCTAATCCGATAGCGGCTACGGCCTGGCTTACTTTAAAAGGTTGAATGGTTTCCGGCTTGGTTAAGGAAGAAAATTTGGTATTTGTCATGGCTTTTACTTTTTCTAACGTAAGCAAAATAGCCATGTTCAAAAGCTTTTGCAATGACAAAGCTCACCTCGGGCTATGAAGAAAGTCAATTATTTCTGCTTGTCTTCGTACCACTTATCGTCGTCAAATTTCTGCTTGCTTTGGTCTTTGGCGCGCAGCACGATCCAGGCTTGAATGAAAACGAAAACCGGTAATCCCACCACGCAAATGCCAATGACTAAAGGCGTAGGGTAAATAAAAAGCAGCGCGACCATGATCATCAGGATAATGAATATCCAAATGGAGAGGGATTTGTAGTTCATGTTGTTTTTGATGCAAGGTGGGATGCGAACAGAAGATTGGCAATGAGAAAAGTCAATTATTGGGGGTTGAAAAGGAGAAAAGTTGATAGATTGAAAAACTGGTATCTTATCAATCTATCAACCGTTCAACCTTACTTCAAGGCTTTCACCGAATAGCCCTCGGCGCGGAGCAACGCAATCACGCCTTTTTCGCCGGCGAGGTGGCCGGCGCCCACGGCAAAGAATGTGGGACGATCGGTCATCATTTTTGCCATTACCGGTATCCAGTTTTTATTGCGTTGCACCAGCAAAAGGTCTTCGTATTGCTTAGTGTCGCTATCGCCTTCGAGCATTTGCTGCAGTCCGATCAGATCCTGATTTTTGTACAATTCTACCAGTTGGTCAAATTGGTCGTCGCCCTCGCTGCCCGATTTGATACTTTCCACCAGCATTTCGGCTTGTACCTTGTAGGGAATACTGTCAAACATACTCATTTGAAATTCAGCTGTTTCTAAGCCGGCAATTTCTTTTTTCTGATCTTTGGCAATTTTCAGTAGCTCCACCTCGTAAGAAACGGTTTCGCCGGAAGTTTGCATCTCTGCCATATCGCCGGAGCCCATCGCCGAGAGAAACATAGGTTTGATCCGTTCCAGCATCATCAGCGGCAGCCCGATCTCTTCAAAATGCGCTTTGACGACCTTGTAATCTTCCTCGCTCAGCAGATCGCGCAGCGTGGTTCCATCTGCCATAAAAGCCTTCATCATCAGGGGCATGAGCACCGAGAAATCACTCATTTCATCCATATTGATTTCGAAGGTGATGCGCTGCGTTTTGTCCAATGATTTTTTGGTGACATCGGTCAGGATAAAATCCTTTTTGCCAATCATATGGATCGTCCCGAAAAGGTAAGATGGTTGCTTCAGGTTCTTGCCGCTGATCTCCCAGAGCAGCGAGTTTTCCTTGGCGGTTGGGGCGTAGTTGGCTGCCGTTTGTGCCGTGATCTGTACAACCAGCGCTACGCTAAAAACGAAGAATGAAAATAAGTGCTTCATGTTTTTCAAATTTTTTGATCGAATTCGTGTACAATACGCAGCACCAGATTGATGTCCCGCATAAACTCCAGCACCAGATCATAACTCAGGTTGGAGCGTAGAATATAAGGCTCAAGCAGGTCTTTTGGTTCTGTAATTGCCACATAAAAATCCTGGTTGTGGAAAGAAAAATAGATATTCTTCTTGTTTTCCTGCCGATAACGCACAATTGCCTCTTGCATTGTGTCGGGCAGAATGCCTTCTACGTGGGTATTGGGCGTGGCGTAAGTCATGAAATATTCCTTGAATTGAGCGTTGTTGATCTCGTGATCCATGTTGATACCCTTGTTTTTTTCGCTGGTAAACTGTTTGATAGCGCGGGTCAGGTATTGCCTTTGCTCGCGCGGCCACACCATCATGCGACCCCGGATTTTGGCGGTAAATTTTGCATGCAAAAAAATACCTTTGAACACATCATCCAAGTCATTGCGTACTGGTGAGATTTCCTTGACTTCCAACTCACAAAGTCCAAATTCTATTTCGCCGATCCGGCCTCTGATTGCGTCTTCGGCTACATAATACTGTGCGGCCGTTACAAAAATACCGCTTTGCAGAAAATCGTTTTTGGAAATGCCGCCTTCCGGGCTGTATGACAATGGGAAATTGGCGTCGAAATTAGGCCCGTTGTCAATAAAATCGAGTAAAAGGTCAACGACATTAGGTTTAAAGGTGTTCTTAAACTTTCGGATTTGAAAAATCAGATAGGCGATAAAAATGACGTGCGGAATAGTAAGCATGAGCGTCAACACCAAAATGTCGAGGTATAGTTCGAATGCGATCATGATCGCGAGGATCACAAAGGCAAAAATCAGTAAAGCCACCAGTCGCGTGCGCTGGCGCTCCATCCGCAGGAGTTCGGGATAAATGGTATGGTTATAATAAAACCTGAATTCTTCGAGTCGTTCCATATGACATTGCTGGAAAGTATCAAAATTAGAAAAAGGCGCTCAATCGACGCGGTTTGATACAACCTTTTTGATTTTTAGCGTTTCTTTCTCTCTGTACATACCTTGGCGAAAGGTATTCAGGGTTTTTGATTTAAACCCTTGTGAGCGATTTAATTATCCAAAAAAACAAAATTGCTTCCTTTTGTAAAAAAGTGTAACTTTGCGTCCCTATGAAAAATAATGTTTTTGTTTCTATATTTTTGGCAGTGGGTATGGTGCTGCTGTTGGCATCCTGTAAGAGCGAATTTGAGCGAGTGCGTATCAGCGGCGATGTGAATCTGATCTACCAGAAAGCCAACGAGTACTACGAGCAGGAGGAGTATCAGAAAGCTCAAACCCTGTATGAACTGATTATCAGTAGTTTCCGTGGAAGACCGGAGGCAGAGGAGATATATTACAAATACGCTTATACGTATTACAATCAGGAACAATTTCTTTTAGCAGCGTATTATTTCAAAAACTTTTCCCAAACTTATACGGTGAGCCCCAAGCGCGAAGAAGCGGATTTTATGACAGCTTTTGCCAATTATCAGTTGTCACCAACCTTTCGTTTGGATCAAACGTACACCCAAAAAGCCATCGAAGAGTTTCAGTTGTTTGTAAACACCTATCCCCGTAGTGAACGCGTGGAGGAATGCAACCGCCTGATTGACCAGATGCGCGCCAAGCTGGAGAAGAAAAATTTTGAAACAGGTAAACTTTATTTCGACTTACGCTTTTATCAAGCAGCAACGCATGTATTTGAAAACCTGTTGAAAGATTACCCGGAAACACAAAACGGCGAAGAAATTCGTTATATGATCGTGCGTTCGGCTTACTTGCTGGCGGAAAACAGTGTGGTAGATAAGCAACAGGAACGTTACACCGAGGCAAAAGAGGGTGCGGATAAATTTCTGAACCGTTATCCGGATAGCCGTTACAGCAAAGAAGTAGCAAGTATTCAAAGTGATTCAGCAAAAAATTTAAATCAATTAAATAATGTCGGATATCAAAAACAAAGTTCAGGGACTGGATCCCAACGTTAGAGCGCGCGATGTGCGTGAAATGGCGGGTACCACAGGCAATATTTATGAAACCCTGGCGATTATTACCAAGCGTGCCAAGCAACTCAATGTGGAACTGAAGCACGAATTGCACAATAAACTGGACGAGTTTGCTGTCTCTAGCGAAACCATCGAAGAGATCAACGAGAATAAAGAACAGATCGAAATTTCCAAGTTTTACGAGCGCTTGCCAAATCCCGTAATCATTGCAGCTGATGAATATATGAATGGCGAGTTGTACTATCGTTACAACGACAGAAACAGAAAGAAGAAACAGTCGTAATAAAAACCCTGCAAGGGCTCACCTTGTAGGGTTTATACTTACCCAATGACAAACCTGAGAGGCAAAAAAATTCTGCTCGGAGTTACCGGGAGTATTGCTGCCTATAAAGCTGCTTTCCTGACCCGTCTGCTGGTCAAATCTGGTGCTGAAGTCAGAATTCTTATGACCAAGGCTGCCACCTCTTTTATCACGCCATTGACGCTTTCTACTTTGTCAAAAAATCCGGTTTATACCGAAGTGAGTTCCGAAGAAAGCTGGAATAATCATGTGGAACTTGGGCTTTGGGCAGATGCAATGGTCATTGCCCCACTAACGGCAACAACTCTGGCAAAAATGGCGCACGGCATCAGCGATAACATGATTGTGGCGGTATATCTCTCCGCTCGGTGCCCGGTTTTTTTTGCACCGGCCATGGACGTGGATATGTGGCACCATCCGACTACACTGGAAAATGTAAAACGCCTGCAAAGCTTTGGTAATCATTTAATTCCGGTGGAGCATGGTGAACTGGCAAGTGGCCTGGTAGGCGAAGGGCGTATGGCTGAACCCGAACATATTACCACTTTTCTGAATGATTATTTTGGGAAACCCCAAGACTTAGCCGGTAAGAAAGTGTTGATCACTGCAGGGCCCACCTACGAACCGATTGATCCGGTGCGTTTTATCGGTAATCGCTCTTCCGGAAAAATGGGCGTAGCCATTGCCGATGCAGCGTCACAACGCGGAGCCGAAGTTACCTTAATTCTGGGGCCGTCCAAGGTAGTGCCGGCTCAGCCAGATGTAAAGCTCATTCGGGTGGAAACTGCGCAGGCAATGTACGAGGCTGCCCTGAAGTTTTTTCCGGAAGCCAATGTCGCCGTGCTGGCTGCAGCCGTAGCCGACTATCGTGCTGCCGAAGCAGCCACGCAAAAAATCAAACGTAAGGGTGAAAACCTGACCATTGAATTGGTGCAAAATCCTGACATTGCGGCTACCCTTGGCAAACAAAAGCGCGATGGACAAATACTGGTCGGCTTCGCACTGGAAACCAACGACGAGGAGGTCAACGCCAGAGGAAAACTGGAAAAAAAGAATTTTGACCTGATCGTGCTCAATTCGCTGAACGACCCCGGAGCAGGCTTTGACACCAATACCAATAAGATAACTGTGATTGGCAAAGGCAATAAGTTGAGCAAATTTGAGTTAAAATCCAAAACCGCCGTTGCCGAAGATATTCTGAACGAAATCGTTCTACTGTTTAAATAAATGAATGATTTTTATGGAACGTGCATATCTTTTACCCTTCGGTCGTGCGTTCTTTTATCATTCAAAACCTTTTTAAAAATGAGAAAACTGATCGCGACGATCGCTCTTTTGCTGGTCATACAAGGACTTTGGGCGCAGGAATTGAATGCTACCGTGAAAATCAATATTCAAAAGCTCCAAACCGTTGATCCCAAGGTTTTTACAACGCTGGAACAAACAATCAAGGAATTTGTCAACAGCCAGAAGTGGACCGATGATTTTTTTGAAATCGAAGAGCGTATCAATTGCAACATTCAGCTGACCATTCAGGAAGAACTTTCTCCTACTGCATTCAAAGCCGAACTTGCTATACAGGCATCCCGTCCTATTTACAATAGCTCGGAAGAAACGGTACTTTTCAACCATATCGACCGGGATATAACCTTTGCTTACGAGCAGTTCCAGCCGCTTATTTTCAGCCGAAATGCTTATAATGATAACCTGTCGCACGTGCTGGCATTCTACGCTTACATTATTTTGGGTATGGATTATGATAGCTTTGCACCTTTTGGCGGCGATCCTTATTTTCAGGCTGCGCAGGATATTGTGAACAGTGTGCCACAGGCTGCGGCTTCTGCCAATAAAGGCTGGCGTTCACTTGATGGCAACAGAAACCGGTTCTGGATTATCGAAAATATCTTGTCTCCAAGGGTACGTCCTTACCGCCAGGCGATTTATGATTACCACCGCACGGCGCTGGATATCATGGCAAATGACCCTGCAAAAGGTCGCCAGATCATCGCTCAGGCCTTAGAAAAAATCGCTGATGTAAATCAATCCTATCCCAATTCGATGATTGTGCAGATGTTCAATAACACAAAATCCCAGGAAATTGTCGAGATTTTTAAAGGCGGAACGCTGGCCGAACAGGACAAAGTCATTCAGGTGATGTCGCGCGTGGATCCGGCAAATGCTTCGAAATATCGTGAGATTAAATAATTGGTGTTATTGTATTATGCGCGAGGTTGTTTTGTAATATACTGATTTTGAGTGTATAATAGTTGAAAAAAATATTGTTTTGAATATTGGTAATATAACACCATGAAACCATTATACTAAAGAAATGAAAAACCTCGCCGTTTTTGCTTCGGGTACAGGCTCTAATGCAAAAAAAATAATTGAATATTTCCGTACAAATCCGCATATTAGGGTGCGTTTAATCGTATCTAATAAAAAAGATGCCCCGGTTTTGGGCATTGCCCGTGAGCATAACATCGAAACATTGGTACTGAACCGGCAGGATTTTTACGGTACCGAGCAACTTCTACAACAGATACAAGTACGCGATATTGACTTTATAATTCTTGCCGGATTTCTCTGGCTGATACCAGATTACCTGGTGAGAGCGTTTGAAAACAGGATTGTCAATATCCATCCGGCGCTGCTGCCCAAATACGGCGGCAAAGGCATGTATGGCATGCGCGTACACGAGGCAGTCAAAGCTGCCGGAGAACGGGAATCGGGCATTACGATTCATTATGTCAACGAAAATTACGATGAAGGCGACATTATTTTTCAGGCAACATGTGTCCTGGAGCCAAATGACACGTCAGAAGATATAGCACATAAAGTACAAGCGTTGGAACACCGTCACTTTGCACCGGTGGTGGAAAAACTGCTTCAGACGGAGGAATAATCTGCAAAAGGTCATTTTTGTCGAATCGTAAGTCAGGATATAAATTCCGAGTAAAATATTCTATTCAAAAATAATATATTAAGTCATGGCAACAAGAATTCTCTTTCTGGTTGTTGGTTTGAGCATCTGTTCCCTCCTTTCCGCACAGGACAACCTAAGTTGGAAAAAGCACGCCAAATTGGCGGACGATTTGTACAAAGAAGGCAAATACGCCGAAGCTGCCGGGCATTATGAAGCTGCCTGGAAGAAAAAAACCAAGAAAAAAGACCTGATTTTCAATGCCGGGGAGTGCTACTACCTGGTCAAAGATTATCGAAACGCCGCCGAGGCCTATCGAAATGTAAAAGACGAAGAAAAAGATTTTCCGTTGGTTGGTTTGAAATACGCCCGCAGCCTTAAACAGGACGGACAGTATGACAAAGCCAAAACGGCATTTCAGGAGTTTTTCAGCAGTTACACCGGTGAATCCAAAAGCATCCTGGAAGATATTATCAAAACCGAGATCGCCGGGTGTGAATTGGGTATGAAACTGCCTTTGAATATTGACAGAAATATCAATCTGCGCTATCCGGGGACTGGAATTAACAGCTCCTTTTCGGAGTTTGCTCCGTTCTCTTTCTCGGAGGATGTGTTGTATTACTCTTCTACTATGGGCGGCAAGGCACGCATCTACCGTTCGCAGCGTCAGGGTGATCAGTGGACCAAAGGCACTACCCCTGAAAATTTTCCGGTCATCCAGAACGATCAGCACTTCTGCAATGGGGTGGCTTCGCCGGATGGCAACCGGTTTTATTTCACCATTTGCAGCGGCATCCAAAATTGGGGTGATCTGACCTCCCGGTGTGAGATTTTTGTCATCAAACGCCGCGGCAATACCTGGTCGCAGCCCGAACGCCTGCCCGACATCATCAATATGTCCAACGCTACTGCTACGCATCCGAATGTGGTGCATCAGGGTGGTCGGGAAATCCTTTATTTTGCCTCCAACCGTGAGGGTGGACGAGGTGGAATGGACATCTGGTACACCAGCCGTGATCTGACAAATGAAAACTCCGAATTTTCTTTCCCAATCAATTTGGGTGGAATTGTGAACACTTTGGGCGACGAAATCACGCCTTATTACGATTTGCCGGGAGGTACTTTATATTTTGCTTCCAATGGTCAGGTTTCAATCGGTGGATTCGATGTTTTCACCAGTCGGGGCGATGGCACACGCTGGGCGCCGGCAGAAAACGCCGGAATGCCTATCAATTCTGCCGCTGACGATTTCTTCTATGTAAAAAACAAGTCGGGAATGGGTGGTTTCCTCGTGTCGAACCGGGTATTCGGTAGTCAAAAAACATCAACCCGTGACGAAGATATTTTCGTATTTGGAGATTCAGGGCAACGCCGTCTTGCACTGAGTGGCAGCATTTACGATCAAGCAACCGGAGCACCTGCGCCCGCGGTGAATGTCAGCCTCTTTGAAGAGCAGGGCGCCAACGAATTGCTGGTGGAGCAAAAGACCTTTACCGATGGTACTTACACCTTTGATATTCAATCAGGTAAGTCATACAAAGTAATGGTAGAAGGCCCGGGATATGATAATTATATGTTCCGCTTTTCAACCAATGATCCCGAACTTTCGGTTTATGGTCAGCCTGTTTATCTGATCCGCTCGATCAGCAAGCCGGCGGAACCTGTTGATAATAAGGTAACTCGTCCAACGGTGGACGAAACAACACCCAAAGAAGGGGAAAGTTATATTATCAAAGATGAAAATTACAGCATTGTAACTTCTGCGCCACGGCACAACGGTGTTTACTATCGCGTGCAAATGGTCGCTTTAAAAAAATACAACCCGGATGATAAAGCATTTAAGGTTGTCAAGGAAATGGGCGAGTTGGTTACAGAATACATTACCGAGCGTGATCTGACCCGCGTCTTACTTGGCGATTATTTCAACCAACAGGAGGCCGCGGCTGCTTTGGATCTGGTGAAAAAGCATGGCTTTAAGGGGGCTTATGTCATTCAATACGAAGACGGGGTGCGTCTCGGGCGAGTAAAACTTTGATAATCAGATTTTTTTATAGTGTGTTTTAATGCTGGAACCTCTTGGATTCTTTCGAATGTAAGAGGTTCCTTATTTAGAGAATGATTGTTTTGAAACCAGTCCTGTATTTTATATGTTTATAACTGAATAATGTAAAATTTGAATATGATTTCTATCCAGAAAAAGAACTACACGTATCATACTGTCCCCAATGATCCGTTTGATGTCAGGATTTATACATTACCCAATGGACTGAAGCTTTTCCTAAGTGTGAATAAAGACGAGCCAAGAGTCTTCACTAATATCGTGGTGCGGGCAGGCTCCAAGCAGGATCCCATGGATACCACCGGACTGGCGCATTACATGGAGCATATGCTTTTCAAAGGCACCAATAAAATTGGCACGCTCAATTGGGAGCGAGAAAAAGTATTGCTGGAAAAAATCTCTGACTTGTATGAGCAACACAGGCAAACGACCGACGAGGAAGAACGTAAAAGAATTTATACAGAGATTGATCGCGTCTCCAATGAAGCAGCCAAACTAGTTGCACCCAACGAATATGACAAACTCGCCACTGCTATCGGCGCGAAGGATACCAATGCTTACACCTGGCTGGAACAAACGGTGTATGTGAACGATATTCCCTCGAATGAGCTGGAACGCTGGATGCAACTGGAATCAGAGCGCTTCCGGATGATGGCGCTGCGCCTTTTCCACACGGAGCTGGAAACCGTTTACGAAGAGTTCAATATTAGTCAGGATAAGGATTTTCGGAAGGTAAGCAATACCATCCGGGCGGAGCTCTTTCCTAAACATCCCTATGGCACCCAGACTACGCTCGGCAGCCCTCAGCATTTGAAAAACCCGTCGCACATCAAAATTCAGGATTATTTTAAAACCTACTATGTTCCCAATAATATGGCGATCATGCTCGCCGGCGATTTCGAACCCAATGAAGTAGTGGCGATGGCGGAGCGTTATTTCGGGGATTATCAGCCCAAGGAAATTCCGCCGTTTTCGTTTGAAGAGCAACCGCCAATTGAAGCGCCGGTCAAGCGGGAAGTTTTTGGACAGGAGTCGCCGTTTATTCATATAGCCTGGCGCTTTGGCGGAGGAACGAGCGATGACGCCCTGATGCTGTTGATGTTGCAAGGGATTTTGTACAATCAGCAGGCGGGCTTGATAGACATTCATTTGAACCAGGAACAACGTTTGTTGGAATCCCAAGCCTGGGTTTGGCAATACGAAGACTACGCGATCCTTGGCTTGCACGCCGAACCGCGCGAAGGGCAATCGCTCGAAGATGCCGAACGTCTTTTGCTGGAAACGATCGAACAATTGAAAAAAGGCGAGTTTGAAGACTGGTTGATGGAAGCCGTGGTGAAAAATTATAAGCTCGACGAACTCCGGGAAACCGAATCCAATAAAGCCAGAGTGAGCGCGCTGACCAGCAACTTTATTCTGGGGGTCGATTGGGATAAATACGTGCGCCAACTCGATGAACTGGAGGCTATCACCAGGCAGCAAGTCATTGATTTTGCGAATGCTAACCTGAACGGCAATCACGTGGTGGTGTACAAACGCCAGGGCGACGACCCAAATATTATTCGGGTAGAAAAGCCCGCCATTACTGCTGTAGAGATCAACCGGGCGGCCACTTCGGATTTTGCAGTCAATTTTCTATCCAAAGATGCGACGCGCCTGGAGCCGGTTTTCCCGGATTTTGATGAGGTAATTGATACCCAGACGTTGCAAAATGGTTTGGAATTCAACTACGTGCACAACGAGCAAAACGCGCTCTTCCGCCTGGATTACATTTTTGAAATGGGCAAAAACAGTGATCGCAAACTGGCGCTGGCCTTGCAATATTTGCCTTATCTTGGCACGAGTCGTTACTCGCCGGCGCGCTTGCAGCAGGAGTTTTTCCGGCTTGGTTTGAGTTTTGATGTTCATACCAACGATGAACGGTCATACGTCTCGCTGAGCGGTTTGGAGGAATCTGCCGAGGAAGGCATGCAATTGATGGAACATATCCTGGCGGATGCCAAGGAAGATGAAGGCGCTTTGCGCAACCTTATCGCCGACATACTGGTGAAACGCGCCAATGCTAAACAGGATCGTGGTGTAATTCTGCGCGAAGCGCTTGGGAGCTATGCTCGTTATGGGGAGGATTCGCCGTTTACCTATCGCCTGCCGGTGCAGGAATTACAATCGTTAAAACCTTCGGAATTGACTGCGCGGATTCATTCGCTGACATCCTACGAGCACCGGATTTATTATTATGGTCAGAAAGACAAGCGGGAAGTCGCGCAATTATTGGAAAAATACCACCAGGTGCCGAAGCAATTGCTTCCGGTCATAGATGCCAAGCGTTTCCTGCAATTGCCGACCGAGCAAAACCGCGTGTTTTTCCTGGAATTTCCGATGGTGCAGTCGGACATTATGCTGATCTCCCGAGGTACGCCGCAGTTCAATCTGGAAGAGCACATGCTTCGGGAATTATACAACGAATATTTTGGCTACGGCTTATCTTCAATCGTTTTCCAGGAAATTCGGGAATCCAAAGCGCTGGCTTATTCGACTTATGCGTTTTACAGCTCGCCCCGCAAGCAGCATTTGTCGCACTATTTGCAGGCTTATGTAGGCACTCAGCCCGATAAATTGTCGGACGCCGTGCCCGCCATGCTGGATATTATTGAAAATATGCCGCTGGTAGAATCGCAAATCGACAATGCCCGGCTGACCATTCTCAAGCAAATGGAAAGCGAGCGACTGCCGCATAAACGGGTATTCTGGGAAGCCATGTCTGCGCGCGATCTGGGCGTCAATCGCAATCTGGGGCCGGAATTGTACCAAACCGTGCAGGAATCGGATTCAAACACCGTAGCGGATTTCCACCGGCGCTTTGTGCAGGGCCGGAATTTCACCTTCCTGATGATGGGCAATAAACAACAGATCGATCTGGATTATCTCGCCAATTTCGGGCAAGTGCAGGAATTAAAGATAGACGAGGTCTTTGGCTATTAAAAAAGCAAAGTGTGCCGCATCTCCAAGATGTGGCACATTTAATTTATTCTCGTTACTTCTGAAGTAGTTTTTCAATCAAAGCACTTAACTCCGGATCGCTTGGCTTTGGGCACTTATCAAGAATAATACGCCCTTCCCGATCAATGAGTGTATAACTTGGATATGCCTTTACAATATAATTTCTGATCAATTTCTGATCTGCTTTTTCATCGGCATATAAATTTATAGTTTTCAATCCATACCTCCGGCTTGCCCACTGCCAATCTTCCTTCCTGGAATTCACGCACAGACTAATCAAAGCAAAATCTTCATTTTTATATTTTTCCACCAGTTCATTTTCCGCAGGAAACTCTCGAATGCAAGGCCCGCAGCGGTCAAACCAAAAGGCTAATAGCACCACTTTCCCTTTGTAATCAGCTAGTTTATGCACATTTTCAAGCGAGTCAATTAATTCAAAATCAGGTGCTTGTGTGCCTGCCGGCAAGGCCTTGAAAATTTCTCGATTGTGAAAATATTCCAAAAAACCTTTATCCGTGATCCTGGACTTAATTATATTCTTGATATCTGTATGAACCAGATGCTGAGAATCACATTCAAAAAGCAATCTTTGATAAATTGTTTGTTTGACCGGCTCGCTCAGTTCTTTTTCTGCGAAAGCTAAAAATTGCTGATAAAAAGGATACGTATATCTTACTTTTTTGAACTCAAATGCGATAAAATTAGCCAAAAATGTAAAATAAACAGGGTTGGATTTTAAAAGAGGGTTATCCAGGGGAAGATTTTTTATATGCAGTGTTTCTTCTGCTTCAGATCCGGGCTTATTCTTTAAAATATCATTTACTTGTGTATAATTTATTTTATCATAAAAATAATGATAAAACCATTCCGGAATTTTATTATGATTCTTTTTTTCTTCCAAAAAGGCTAGTTTCTCTGAATAGCCGGACGACGCTAACAGCTTATTTTTTGAATTATACTCGCTAAATAAAAGATTATAATCAATCAGGAAATTATTGATGTCAGCAAAAGCGCCGCTGAACCGTATATCTGTATCCAATGGGCGCGGAGATCGTGTGGAGATATTAACCTCGCTTGTTTCTCCGGGCGCCATAAAAACTAAAACAGGAACTTTTAGCGGTTCGATCAATAATTTAATGATCTGAGCATTTACTAATTTTACTTCCAGTGTATAATATTTTCCCGGAGCGATCGGAATTTGATGCGCATTAGTATGATATATAATAGATTTTATAAAATCTTCTTCTACCAGCACATCCTTGATCTTCAAATTACCTTTTTCAGTCTTATCTGCATCAAACTTAATGCTGAGGAAAGCACTTTTGCCGGAGAGATGGACGTCAAAATCTGGTGTACCTGCATGTTGCGCTTTCAAGCCTGAGCAAAATAATAGAAAAAACAAGAGGAGGGAGATTCTACTTCTTTTCATTGTTTTAGGGCTTTAAAATAAATAAAGTGTGCCGCATCTCCAAGATGTGGCACACCTCAATACGCTATTCTTCTATTGCAAAACAATTTTCTCGGAGTAAACCCTGTCACCCTGGCGGATTTGCAGGATCAGCAAGCCTTTGTTATAACTGCTCAGATCGATCGTTTCATTATACGCTCCGTTGAAATTAGTAAGGCGGGTAGTAAAAATGCCCTTGCCGCTGATGTCAATCACCGAAATGGTGGTTGGTTCAGCATCGCCTTTGAAGTACACATTCAATAAGCCATTGGTCGGATTCGGATTCGCCTTGAATTCCTTCAATTCCAATGTATTAGCAGGCAAGTCCAGCTTCGCCGGAGCCTCGGTTGGAGCAGTTTCCTGTTTAGGCTGATTATCCAATTTAAAGCGAATTGGCAGATTGAACTGCACCCGCACATCGCGGCCGCGTTGCTTGCCCGGCGTCCAGCGGATGCCTTGTTCTTGCATCAATCCTACCACGCTCAGCGCCTCTACGCCACAGCCATCGCCAATGTCGCGTTGAATCTTCAAAGTACTGATAGAACCGTCCTTTTCCACGACAAAGCTTACTACCACCATGCCCTCGGTGCCGTTGTCTCGCGCTGCTTTCGGGTACTTGATATTTTTGTAAATAAATTCTAGCATTTTCCGATCAGAGCAAGGTTTCTTTTCTGTGTAAGTGCCCAACTCGTCGCAACCCGGGAACAGTGGCATTTCTTCTACGATTTTGAAGATTTCCTCATCCATGGCTGCTTTTTTCTCATTGCCATAACTCACCACCACCAATTCTTCTGATACGGCGCCGTCTTTTTCAGATTCGACTTTCTGAGTGGCTTTTTGTTCGCCGTAACCCACTACTGTAACCTTGCGGTCATTCCAATCCTTGACTACCATTTCTCCCTTTTGCTTGTCTAAATTATAAGTCATGATAGTATCTCTCAGTTCATTTTCAGATAAGAAGGAAGCTTTGGTTTGGCTACCTTCGAGCTTATAATTCACGGGAAGCATCAGATGAGGGCTGGCGATGACCTTACCATCTTTGCGAGCCGGCGTCCAGCGTGGCATGGAGTTGAGTACGCGGAGCACTTCTTCATCGCAGCCACCGCCAATACCTTTTTGAACAGTAGCCCCTGTCACGTAGCCTCGCTCGTCGATGCCGTATTTTACATACACCGTTCCCTGAATGCCTTTTTCTCTGGCTGCTGCCGGATACTTGATATTTTTATAAATAAACATCAGCATTTCTTTATCCGAGCATTTTTTTCGCTCCTCCGGATCGGCAATGTTTTCGCAACCGGCAAAAATGGGCGCTGCGTCGAGATTCGATTTGGAGGGGTCTTTCATATAAATTTTGACCCGGTTTTCACCATTGTTGCGGTCCACATGTACACTCTCAATTTGCTTTGGGTCTACAAAATCAAAATTCACATTCTTTTCATTTTTCTCTGGTGTAAACTTAGTCACATAACCATTTGGGTAGTAAATTTCAAAATGAATAGGACCATTGTTTGAGTCTTCAGCGCGCAAGTTGAGCGGGAGTGTATCAGGTTTTATCGTCGTGCCCTCTTTAGTTGAGAATCGGATTTCTCCATCTTCGACTTTAATGCTGGAAAATTGCTCATGGGGTTCGGTAGTTACAGAAGCCGACCAATCTAAAGTGGTCAACTGTGCGCTAATGTTTTCGGCTTTTTCCTGCAAACTCGCCTGCGCATCGGCATTGGAAAACACTAACATGACCGTAAGGGTGAGCGGTATGACCAGGAGATACTTGAGCATTGCCCGGCGTTTTGATTGATTACGCATCATCATAAGGATTCGTTTTTTTAATTGTGAATGAAAGTGATTGGCAATGGCAATCGAGTGTCCGGACTGTGATTGCCGTATTAACAAATGGCCATATTGTTTCTTTTTAGTAGTCTTGAGCACGGCGGCATCGGCGATGTACTCGTGCACGTTGCGCAGGCTGCGCCGGTACAGATAGACGAAAGGACTGCACCAGAACAACACGCTCGATAACTCGACGAGCAGTACATCCAGGCTATGCTTGCCGCGAATATGCGCCAACTCGTGCCGTAGTATATTTTGCTGGTCTTCGGAGTTGAGTTCCATGGCTTTGCTCATAAAAAGCCGGTTGAAAAAGGAAAACGGCGCGTGTGGTCTGGAAGATAGAACGAGTTCGTATCCATCTCGTTTTTGGCGCTCACTTTTATGATAAAATCTTATAATTTGTACCAAGCCAACGAGGAATCGCAAGACAAAAAATGCTACACCCAGCCAGTAAATCCAGGTGAGTACATCCATCACGCCAATGCTGGGGGTAAGTGCAGTAGCCGTGACGGTCACTTCCAGCGTTTCCATGCCCACCGTAATCGGCTGGAAATAAACGACAGCAATATCACTTTCGGCGACCGGCTGCGGCAGTTGCCACTCTACCTTCGGGATAGCAAAACTTAGCACAAAGGTGCTCAACAGGTACCAGCGATTGAAGTGGAAAAACGTTTCCTTGCTCAATAATAGCCAGTACAAGAGGTAAAATATTGCCCAGCAAAGGCTTACTTGGAGGATGTAGGTTAGCATGATTTTTAATATTATGGTGCGATGGTGTTATAGTTTGCGGTTTCAAACTCACTGCGTCTCACCTTCTCTAAGTCACTTCTCCTCGTCATCCAATTGATCCAGCAGATCGTTCAACTCCTCCACATCCAGTTCTTTCTTTTCCACCAGGAATGAGACCAGCCTGTTCATAGAGCCTTCGAAGTAATCGGTAGCCAGTTTTTTCAGAGAGCTCCGGCTATATTCGTCCTTGGTGATAGTCGGATTATACACAAAGGTGCGCCCGTACGCCTGATGCGTCAGGAAGCCTTTTTCCGATAAGATGCGAACCATCGTGGAAATGGTGCTATGCGGCGGCTTTTTTCCGTCGGTTTTTTCAATGTCATCGCGGATTTGCCCCACGGTGCAAGGCCCCAAACGCCAGATAATGTGCATGATCTCCTCTTCGGCTTTCGTTAATGTGTTCATATTATGGTTGGTTAAAATGGTGTAATTGGTTGAATCGGTATATTGGTTAGCGGGGTATCGGTGCGATCAACCCTTAAACCCATCAACTTTTCAACCTTCATTTACAATGCTTCTTAGCAATTTCAAAAAATCCGGTCCCATCCAGTTCAAATTTTTGGTTCGGTCTCTGTTATTGCAAGATTGCTGTCGTACAAAAATCAAATCCAGATCAGGAAAATAGATTGTCATCTGCCCAAAATCGCCCATCGCCGCCACGCTGTTGGAATTCGGATCAAGCCACCATAAATACCCATAAAACGAGGCTTTTGGCGAAGCTATAAACGAATCATCGATCCATTGCGCGGAGACAATCTGCCTATCCTTGTACTTGCCTTTCTTACTGACCAGTAGCCCGATCTGTGCCGCATCTTCAAGTGTAGTTTGACAACCGCCGTACACCACGTCATTGCCGGCTTTGTCCTTGAATAATCTTGTGGAATCCATGTCCAGCGGGGCAAACAGCTTTTCGTTGAAACAGGCATTCGCAGTTTTGCCACAAACCCGCTCGATCAGGATGCCTAGCAATTGCACCCCTTCATTGGAGTAGGAAAACGTACTTCCAGGCAGGGTGTCGAGTTTCATTTGCAATACAAATGCATTCATATTATCCTGAGCCAGAACGGATTCTGGAGTCCGCTTCTTCAGCAAACCGGAGCTCATGGTCAATAAATGCCGGATCGTCACGCCGTTTTCACAGCCAGACGTCCACTCCGGTAGATATTGACAAACTTTATCCTCCACGCTGCGGATGCGCCCTTCATCGATCAGAATGCCGATCATCAGCCCCGTCCAGGATTTGACCATCGAAGCAGTATTCATAAATACTGAATCGCAATCAGTTGCATCCCACCTAAAAATCTGGCTTCCCTGATGGTAGAGCGAAAATTTATCCGCGCCGGAGTCTTCGCAAAATCGCGCCAGTTCCTGCAATTTTTTGGTGTCAATCGCTTGCCCGTTCGCTTGTGAAAAGGCATTGCCAAGAGGCAGTAAAATCAAGCCTGCCGTGCAGAGCAGCCGAGTAAAAAGTCGGGTTTTCATAAAATAAAAAAGTCGGTTGATTTCTAATTTGATCTAAAGTGCATGATTTCTTTCAGTTGCACGATTCGCTGCTCGGCATACTCCTTAAATTTTTCGTCTTTGGTAGTCATATATTGCTCATAATAGCGAAGTGCCATGCGTTTGTCTTTGAAAGCCAGGTCGTTATTTCGAGCTATAAAAAAGATATACTCGTTTTTGGGATTGTATTCAAAAGCCTTCTGGTAATGCGCAATCGCCTTGCGGAAATCGCCCTGCGTCTCGGCAATGGCGCCCAAATCCGCATAATAAGTGTCGATTTTCGGAGAAATGCCTTTGGCAATCGCTTTTTCGTAATGTGTTATGCTTTTGGCAAAATCTCCTTTTTTATGATAAGCCAGCCCCAGGTAATGGTGCGTATGCTCGGTGTCCTCCTCGCGCTGCACGATGTGCGCCAGGTTCATGATGGCTTTGTCCAGGCTGTCGAGATGCAGGTAAGCCACGCCGATCATCATCTGATAATATTCACTGGTATCGCCCAGCGCCATTGTTTTTTCGATAGCGCTTACCACGGTCGGATAATCCTTGCGTTTGTTGAAAATCCTGGATTTGTTTTGCAATAGCCGGATATTATTGGGATCGATATTCAAGCCTTTTTGCAAAATGGCCTCTGCATATTCCAATTGCTCGGAAGCCAGGTAAAGCGAGCTCAATTGGTCAATGATTTCAATATCCGAGGGATTGAGCCCATGCGCCTGCAAAAAATACAAAATTGCCTCCATGCCCAGCCCTGAGCGTAATGCCGAGTAGCCGCAGCGTTTGAATGCGTAGCTATTGGTTGAATCGATCGAAGCCCAGTAAATGTAATAGCGGAGCGCCTCGCGGTAGTTGTTTTCGCGCTCGAAGATCGAGCCGAGGGAACTGATGGACTGGGTATGCGTGGAATCCTGTTTTAATACCTGATTGTAAAAAAGCTTGGCATCAGGGTAGCGCCCCAGCTGAAACTGGCAGTAAGCCATGCGCGCGAGGTATTCGATGTTTTGAGGATCTTGGATATAGCAGGTACTCAGCAATTCCAGGGCTTTGTCAAACTGGTAAGCATTGATCTTTTCCAGTGCTTGCTCGTATTTTTGTTGCAATGTAGCCGAATCTATCTGTACCTGCGCCGAAATGGGAAGCCAGGCGATCACACAAAATAGTAAAGTAAAAAACAGTTTCATTGGTTGTTTTGAATTTTTCACGATACAAAATTAAGGCAATTTTCTACAAATGCAACTATTTAATTAGTTTTTTAACTAAAAAAATAGTTATAAGCTATCCTTTTTTTGCGAATTT
This sequence comes from uncultured Saprospiraceae bacterium, assembly GCA_964523725.1. GTDB lineage: Bacteria > Bacteroidota > Bacteroidia > Chitinophagales > Saprospiraceae > JADJNW01. The sequence goes on along the minus strand of CAZGAU010000091.1, from coordinate 1,141 downwards.
TGTAGAACTGAAAAAGTGAAACATCCCGAAATCCTTAATATTTGCAGGCTTTTGACAAAATTCATTTACGTTGCACTTTACACAGATGATAAAAAAGCCTAATTTGCGTAACTATTTGCTTACGTTGTCGTTAAGCAGAAAGTGAAGCGTGTTCGTGCAGCACCATTCATCAGGATAGTCTCAAAATTTAAGACCCAAAAACGCAGGAAACATTGAAGAAAGCTACATTTACAGGGCTACTATTGCTGGCCTCTTTGCTGTTGTTTGCCCAGAAGGAGGTGCCCATCGACGTGGAATTTCAGCCCAACGGCGGTTTTTTCCGGGAATCGGTAGAAGTGCAGTTATCGGCGCCCGGCGGAACTATTTTCTACACGCTGGACGGCTCTACGCCTACTCGACGCTCGGAGAAATACAAAAAGCCACTTCGCATTGCCAAAAGCACGGTGCTACGGGCGGTGGCCTATCACAATGGCAAGCCCGGTAAATTGTACGCTCATACCTACTTTGTACGTGAGCCCGAGACTAATTTTCCTGTTATTTCTCTTGGAATTGCGCCCTCTCTACTGTTTGACCCCGTGAAGGGCTTGTTTATGGCGGGCAATCGCGTGGAAAACGATGATTGGAAGAAGCCTGGCGCCAATTTCTGGACGCGGCAGGAAATACCCATGCAGGTGGAAATTTTTGAATCTGACGGACGCTGCGTGCACAACAGTCTTTCCGGCTTTCGCTTGTTTGGGGGCATGAGTCGCCTCTTCCCGCAAAAATCCATGACCATCGTGGCGCGCGAACGCTACGGCGCAAAAAAAATTGACTATCCGATCTTCGGGGAGAAAGGTGAAAAGGATTTTAAATTTCTGGTGTTGCGTAACTCCGGCAGTGACTGGGGTAAATCGCACTTCCGGGATGCCCTGATGACAGGACTTTTGGACGACTGGGACATGGAAAAACAGGACTGCCGGCCCGCACACGTTTATATCAACGGCAAATACTGGGGCATTTATAATATCCGCGAAAAAATTAACCGCTATTTCATCGCCGATCATAGCAAAGGCGTGGATAAAGACAGCATTGATCTGCTGGAGCACAACATCATACGCCGGCGGGGCAGCAGCAGCCATTACCGCCGGATGCTTGATTATAT
>CAZGAU010000090.1:17844-21350 GCA_964523725.1 uncultured Saprospiraceae bacterium | reverse complement strand
GTCTCCGAATTATCACGCGGCGTCTTACGGTTTTGCAATTCCTGCTAAAAAAGCGTCAGAAAATGTCTTCGTGGGTTAGGTTGTCGCGACCAAATAAGGGGTGACCTGGTATAAAATGTACCAAGTGAAGGCACCGCATGATAATTTGGAGGTGTTGTGTAATGCATGGAAGGCTGAAAGATACCTTGGCGAAAGGTATCCGGATCATAAAAAAAAGGCCAGCGCCTTTGCGCCGACCTGAAAAAGTGTTTACCCAAAAAATGTGCCACACCTAGAAAGCGCGGCACATATATTCTTTCTCGCCGGATAAATCCAGCGTTACTGCCCGCTCCACGGGAAATTTCCGCAATCGACCTTCCGGATGGTTACTTGCAGCGTATCCGAAGCCGCGGTGCAGTTGCCATCCGGGGTATTGGTGGTCAAAGTCAGCGTGACCTTGCCCGCTTTTTTGTCCTCCGGTCCCGGAAGGTATGCCGTAGCGTTGCCCAGTGCCGTGCCGCCCTCAAACTGCCCGTCGCCCGAGGTGTTCCAGGTGCCGCTCGTGGCGCTGCCGCCAATGCTGCCCACATTTACAAGATTCACCTTTTTGGTCAGACATATCTCAACCGGCTCGCCAGCTTCGGCGGTGGGGGCGGGGATTACTTCAACCATTACCGGTTTGGTGCTGGCGGAACAGCCTATCTTCGTCGTCTCATCTGCCGGGTTGCCTGCGTTCCAGGTAAAAATCACCTCGTGCTGACCAACGCTCAACGCTGCCGGATCGAAGCTCGTGGCGGCATTACCGTCGATGGTGAAACTACCTGTGCCGGTTGCGTTTCCAGCGTTTCCTTCGGGCCTCACCGCCGGATAGTCCTTGCAGAAAGGTCCGGTCAGATCGGTGGTGATTACCGGCTCCGGATAGGAGCAGGTATTGGAAATGTCGAGTTCCGTTTCCGGATAGAACTCACTGGTCGCGGCGATGGAATAACCCACGCCCGATGCGTGCCGCCCGACGAGCGAGTAAGTGCCGCTGCCATGGTCGGTGAAGGCAGTGCCCGTTGGGAAAGGATTGCCCGTCGCCGGATCGATCAGTCCGGTATTGGCGCTAAGCTGCCAGTTTTCGCCCACGGCGTTACCGGTGATGACCACTTCTTCATCAAAGAAGCCTGCTTCCATACTACAGGTGCAGGGATCTTTGATCGTGGGACCGTCTTCGTTGGCGATCACCAGGTTGGCGGCGCAGGTTTCGGAAGCCAGCACGGTTACTTCTACGGTACAATAATCGGTCAATCCCACCACATCTTTTACGGTGAGGGTGACCATCTGTTTGCCAATATCAGCGCAGGTGAAATCGGTTTTACTCAAGCTATATTCCACAATACCACAGTTGTCGCTGCTCTGGTTGTCAATTTCAGAAGCTTGTAAGTTGTACATGCCGTTGGCATCCAGCGTAAATATGTAAGAAGTTTTGCAATTGGCAACCGGCGCTTCGGTATCTTCTACGGTGACGGTCGCGCTGCCGCTGAGGGTAGTAGCTGTGCAACCGTTCGCATCGGTGACGGACACCAGGGTGTAAGTGGTCGTAGCGCCTGGCATGACGGAAATATCCGTGCCGCTTTCATAGTCATTTTCTGTTACTTCCGTTGTACCTCCATCGGGTGAGTACACAAGGATGTAAGGCGCGGTGCCGCCGGTGATGGTGACGGTGAGATTGGTATTGCCGCTGGGGCAAATAGTAATTGTACCGGCGATTTCAGCGGTGATAGTGGGGCAAGGCGATTCGTAAGCGCCCATATCCACCATGCCAGCCACGATGCGCTTGTTGCCATCCAGATCAATTGGGTCGTTCATATCATCCGCCAGGAAAGGTGGCACGGTAACAACGTCATCATCGCCCATATTGATCGCCGGAGAGCCGGGCAGCAGGCGCAGGTCGCCCGCAGTGGTCGGTGCATTGGCAGGATTGACCGGGGTGACAAACTGGGGAAAGTTGCTCATAGACGGATCACCTGCTTTATTGCCATTCACATCATCGGTGGTGATGTTTTGGATTAAGCTGTAAGTAATGGTTGGAGTGGAATTGTTGTTACTAATAGATGCACTTGCCGTACCCGTACCACTTTGGTCGCGATTGTTCCAAATAATGGTGTTGGTGATGCTCGGATCGCTCTCAAAATTGCGCATTCCTCCGCCGTCTCCGTCAGCGAGGTTGCCCGAAAATGTGCAATTGGTCACTGTAGGAGTACTACTACTAGAGTTATACATCCCACCACCATTATTGGCGGTATTACCCGAAAAGAGACAATTCGTCATAGTGGGTGAGCTACTACTCGTATTGAGCATCCCGCCACCACCATTATTGGCGATATTCCCTGAAAAGTGACAATTCGTTACAGTGGGTGAGCTACTACTCGAATTGTACATCCCGCCACCACTATTATTGGCGGTATTCCCTGAAAAGCTACAGTTGGTTACAATTGGAGCGCTCCTGTTAATGTATAACCCCCCGCCGCTATTATTCGCAATGTTTCCCGAAAAGGTACAGTTGGTGATAGTCATATCACTCCTGTCAATGAATACGCCACCGCCGCTATTATTTGTAGTATTTTGTGAAAAGGTACAGTTGATTAGGCTCGCTTCGCTTAAATCGCAAAACATGGCAGCGCCACTATTGGAAGACTTGTTCCCGATGAAGGTACAATTGGCTACCGTAGGGGAGCCCTCATCGATATACATACCACCGGCAACACCATTAGAATTGCCACTCGTAATGGTAAATCCATCCAGCAAGGCGGTAGCGTCCGTGCCAGAACCGACCACCACGTGGTAGGCGTTACTACCTTTGATATGATCAGTTTGGGAAGGTGTGTTAGGGTTATTGTCGCTATCCACAGTCGGGGCAAAAGGATCGTCATTCTGGTCAATATCGCCGCTGAGAATGGTGACATTGGCAGTAACATCGCGCTGCGTGAGCATCGTCTCGGTACCATTGCCACTAAAGCCGCCGTAGAGTTTTACATTGTTACAAAGCTGGAAGGTGACTTCGAGGGGTTCAATCGTGCCACTTTCATTAGCATCCACGCCGACGCTGGGGTAGTAAGTGCCTTGGGCGACCCAGATTTCGCTGATGTTGCCGCAGTTGCAGGCGAGGGTCAAGGCATCTTGTAGTTTGTTAAATGCGTTGTTCCAGTCGGTGCCATCACCAGCATTATTATTGGCAGCATTGACATAGAGGGTGGAGGCAGCAGGGCAAACGACGGAGAAGCTTTTCGTCTCACGAAGTACGTTATCTACATAAAACTTAACATCATAATTGCCAACTGCCAAATTGTTATAAACAGCATTATACGGTACTGCCCCGGAACCGGTAGGTGTAAGACTGGCAACCAAGATATTGGATTGCAAAACATCGGCTTTCACACTGCCTGGCGTGTAAGGATTATTGAATTGATCTTTGAGGTTACTGATGGTTGCCGTCACGGGTGTACCAAATGGTGCAGCGGGTGGTGAAACATCAAAATCAGCGC
>CAZGAU010000090.1:13718-17744 GCA_964523725.1 uncultured Saprospiraceae bacterium | reverse complement strand
GCCGTCACGGGTGTACCAAATGGTGCAGCGGGTGGTGAAACATCAAAATCAGCGCTGGCAAAAACCGGCGTGTAAGTCACCTCTATATTTTTAGGGATAATCAATGTGCCATTGTCAAAACTAAACACCACATCATAAGTCCCGGGGGAAGTGAAGGTTTTAGTGATTTGTAATGGATCGGTTGGATTGTTAATCGTTTGCACTTCGTCCGCTATACTCGGATTTTGATAAGTCACTACCAGGCTCGACGGCAGGAAGGGATCACCACGTTGATCCTTCATATTACCGACTGTAATAGACAGCTCATTCGCAATATCTATAGTGCTAGGCATCGTAACATCGGCAGAAGCGATATACGGAGGCTCTACAAGATTAAGCGTGTACGTGCCGGTACCCATGCACCCGTTCTCATCCGTAGCTTTGACGTTAATAGAATAAGAGCCTGGAGTAACATTCAAAGTCCCGCTCATGGTGCCGTCGCTGCCTAAGGTTAAGGTTGCCGGTGGAACTCCGCCTGATTCTACCCACACAAAACTAAAGGTGACATTGCCTGCGCCCCCTGTCTGGGTGAACTGCTCGTTGATTATTTCTCCTTGGACAAAGGTATTTTGGGAGGGATTGCTGATGGTAATGGTGGGGCAAATATCGTTATCGGTAATAGCTGCCGTGACACTAGTAATAGCAATGCCGTTATAAATTGCATCCGTACTAGTCGCCGTATGTTGGACGGTGCCTGAATGATTGCCTTCTACTATGTTATCATCGACAGCAGTAACCGTGACGGTTTGAGCTACATTCCAGTTGGTAGGCGTAAACACCAGAAAAGTTGGATTCACGGTCACCTGTGCATCCGGGTTCAGCGATATGGTCACATTTGCCAAGGGCTGGTTGACCAATTCCATGGTGTACGTATCCGTAGCACCGCCTTCCGCTACATTAGTATTACAATTAGATTCTTTAATGACTACGCCGCTTAGTCCTGTGCTGGATAAAGTAATGAATCCATTTTGCGCACTGCCACCACCGTCCACACCGCTTACTCGGTTAACATTCATACCGCTGGCATCCACGAAAGAAGAGCCGCCCATACCCCCGCCATCGCCGCTGGTACCACTGCCGCCGCCATAACCCCCCCCGCCACCGCCGCCAGTACCAAAAGGGGTCCTGCTGCTACCACCACCACCGCCGCCAAACCCAAAACCACCGCCGCCAAAGAAGCCAGTACCACCATTTCCGCCGCCTTGTAAAGTACCAGCTTTACCGCCACTTACAAAGTGTCCATTATTTCCATCCGCATTAAAGCCTCCCCCGCCACTTGAAACACTTCCAGAACCACCACCCGGTGTACCATCTAATGCACTGCCGGCTCTTCCCACTCCAAATCGTCCACCGCCACCTGCACCACCTGCTACTATAAGCAAAGTAGAATTGCCGCCTCGTGTCAAAATAACCGCAGAACCACCACCACCACCTGCAGCAAATTGCAAATTTTGACCTGCAACACCAGCTACAAAGGTCAAAATATCTCCTGCCTGAAGGGCAAATGTAGAAGTAATTGTAGCGCCGCTGCCTCCTATTTCGTGACTATTTCCCCCATCCGCGCCACGCACGGTGAAGGTATAGACGCCATCGGTGGGTATGGTGAAGTATTGGTTGCAACCGGTAGCATTAAAAGTAATCTGGCTATAAGCCGAATAGGAAAGCAGCAGACCGATTGTTGCTAAGAGAACGTAGGTAAACGTTTTGCCTTTCATGGTTATGATTTGTTAGTATATGACCGCGGGTCAGGCGGCGCTTTATTCTTTGAGATTTTTAAAATGGGTCGTTTTACAGGCGTAAAAATCCGCAGGATTTCTCACAAAGACTGCGTCTATTGTCTCAAATGCTTAGTCTATTGTTGCATCGGGTGTTTTTTGTGCAGATTTCGTACATCTTTGAGCTTCGCGAAAGCTTGGTTGCTTAAGAAGAGATTTACTAAATCTTTGAGATTTAGCAAATCTTATTCATCTAAAACCGGCTCCAGCCCGTAGGCTTCCAGAATGCTGCGAAAAGCAGGGTGCTGCCGGAAAGGGACATAGCGTACATCCGTGAGCAGGTATTCGGGTATCTTGCCTTTGTCGGCGGCGGCTTGCAAATATGCCATTCCCGGGTCGATTTTTCCCAATCCGGCGTAAGCAACTGCTGCGGCGAGGCAATCCTCGGCTTGGGTGGTATCCAAAGCAGCCAGAAAAGTCTCTACTTCCTGGCGTTTGCCCATTTTACCCAGACAAAAGATACGAGATACTTTGGCTGGATAGTATTTGGGGTTCATCACCTGGCAAGTATCGAAGTAAGGCAGCGCGCTTTCGTACTGTTCCTGCGCGAGGAAAAGCATACCAACCACATACGGATAGAGAAAGGATTGCTTAAGATCAGGCTTGGCTTGTTGCAATAAGCTATCGGCCAGGTCAAATTGCCTGGCAAAGATGGCGGTATAAATATATCCGGCGGTAATCACCGAATAATTGGAATCAAATTCATAGGCTATCTGATGATAGTGTAGCGACTGCTCCAGATCGCCCATGCGACGCAGGATAAGACTGTACCAGTAGTTGATTAATGCATCCCGGGGATCGAGCTTGAGCGCAATCTGGTAAGTCGTAAGCGCTTCCTGCCAACGATATTGACCTTCATAAATACTTCCTAAAATGGCATAAGCCTGTGCATTTTCAGTGTTATGCTTGATAGCAAAGAGGGACAGTCGTTCGGCTTCGCGCAGGTCGCGTGTTTCATCGGTGGAGTATCTCAGATTGACCATCAAATTCAACCCATTGGCTTTACCCAGATAGGCATCGGAGTAGGTACTGTCCAGTTCTAGCGCCCGGTCAAAGGCCTGAATGCTTTTTTGCAGGGATTCCTGGGTGCGATTTTCCAACAGTTTTTTTCCAAGCAGCACCTGCCGGTAAGCTTCGTTGGAAACCGTTGGGATGGCAACATCAGCCAAAATATCTGGCTCCTTTTGTTGGGCAATTAAAACCCACATCCACAGGCAAACCAACAAAAGCAAAACACCCAATAGCCAGATTTGCCATTTGAGCCAGAAGGGGCGGCGCATGGTTTCGGCGGTAACCGGCGCAACAACAACCGGCGTTTCTTCGGTTGTTACATTTTTTTGTTTGCGAAAAGCGCTGGGGCTGATGCCGTAAGCTTCAATGAAGTATTTGCTGAAGTTTTGCGGGCTGCTGATACCTACCTGATAGGCAATTTCGGAGACGTTTTGATGGGGTGTTTCCAATAGCTTTTTGGCATATTCCATGCGCACCCTTCGAATATAAAGCGAAGTAGAAAGCCCGGTAGCAGCTTTGACCTTACGGTGCAACTGAGCGCGGCTCAAGTTCATCTCGGTGCAAATCCGAACAACAGAAAAATCAGGGTTTCCCAGGTTTTTCTCGATGATACCTTGCAAAACTTTTATGAAATCATTGATTGGGAGTTCCTTATTTGCCATATCAAACAAACTTCTCGCACCACAATATTGGAAACTACAGAATCAAAAACAGGAGGTGAAATTACCATTTTTTATAACATTCGATTTGAAGGAGGGATCGCGATCGTGTGAAAAAATTGTAAAATATTTCTACCCCTTGCTACCTGAAAAAGCAAACTAAAAAATCAAGGTAATAACTCATTGAATATTTATGGGCATAAGCACTACATGTTCTTGTTTTAAGTTGTGAAGGTTCAAGGTTCAAATTGTGAAGGTTCAAGGTTCAAGTTGTGAAGGTTCAAAGTTCAAGTTATAAAGGTTCAATAGAGAAGCCCAATAAGTTCTGTAACTTACCCAAAAAGGTTCATTAACTTACCTTTGGTTGATAAACGTTGAACTTTTCGGGAGGCTGAAGCTGTTATCTTCCGGTGCGAAATTTCCAGAAAAACTGTACTTTTGCGCTTGTTTTAAAAAGTCGATAGTCTTTTAGTCAATAGTGACTGTTGACTATCGACTGTTGACTGAATAACTTTTGACCAAATAAAAATGGGATTTAAAGA
>CAZGAU010000090.1:0-13618 GCA_964523725.1 uncultured Saprospiraceae bacterium | reverse complement strand
GACTATCGACTGTTGACTGAATAACTTTTGACCAAATAAAAATGGGATTTAAAGAAGAACTCAATCGCCGCAAAACTTTTGGCATCATCAGCCACCCGGACGCCGGTAAGACGACGCTCACGGAAAAGCTGCTGTTGTTCGGGGGCGCCATTCAGATCGCCGGTGCGGTGAAGTCCAATAAAATCAAGAAAAGTGCTACTTCCGACTTTATGGAGATCGAGCGCCAGCGGGGTATCTCGGTGGCTACTTCGGTGATGGCGTTTGAATACAGAGGCTTGAAAATCAATATTCTGGATACGCCCGGTCACCAGGATTTTGCCGAAGATACCTATCGTACCTTAACCGCGGTGGACAGCGTGATCGTGGTCATCGACGTGGCCAAAGGCGTGGAAACCCAGACCGAAAAGCTTGTGGAAGTCTGCCGGATGCGTAATACGCCGATCATCGTGTTCATCAACAAACTTGACCGCGAGGGCTTAGACGGCTTCGATCTGCTGGATGAGGTAGAACAAAAGCTGGGCTTGACGGTGCGCCCTTTGAGCTGGCCGATTGGCATGGGGCAGCGCTTTCAGGGTGTGTACAGCATGTATGAGAAAAAACTGGTGCTGTTCCGTCCGCACAGCAAACAGGATACCGATGAAAAAATCGAATTTACCGATCTGGACGATCCCGGTTTGGAAAAACACATCGGCGAGCGTGCCGCCAAAGAGCTGCGCGAAGAAGTGAACATCATCGAAGAGGTGTACCCTGAATTCAATCGCCAGGATTATCTGGATGGCAAGATTTCCCCAGTGTTTTTTGGTTCGGCGGTGAATAACTTTGGCGTGCGCGAATTGCTCGATTGCTTTGTGGATATTGCCCCGACGCCGCTGCCGCGCATTACGGAGGAGCGCCCGGTGAACCCCGACGAGGATAAGTTCTCTGGTTTCGTTTTTAAAATTCATGCTAATATGGACCCCAATCACCGCGATCGCATTGCGTTTCTGCGGGTTTGTTCGGGGACGTTCCAGCGCAACACCAATTACCTGCACGTACGCCAGGGTAAGAATATGAAATTTTCCAACCCGACTTCCTTTATGGCGGATAAGAAAACCGTGGTGGATGAGGCCTATCCGGGGGATGTGGTCGGTTTGTACGATTCCGGTAATTTCAAGATCGGCGACACCGTAACCGAGGGTGAAGTCCTTCATTTTAAAGGCATTCCGAGCTTTTCGCCGGAACAGTTCCGTTACGTGAACAACAAAAACCCGATGAAGTCCAAGCAATTCAATAAAGGTTTGGAACAGCTCATGGACGAAGGCGTGGCGCAGCTATTTACCCGCGAGATCAACCAGCGCAAGATCGTTGGAACCGTTGGTGCGCTTCAGTTTGACGTCATCCAGTATCGAATGGAACACGAGTACGGCGCTGCCTGCGACTACGAACCCGTGAACCTCTACAAAGCCTGCTGGGTGAGTTGCGACGATAAAAAAGCGTTGGAAGAATTTCGGGATCGCCGCAGACGTGACATCGCGCACGACAAGCACGGCAACCTGGTCTTCCTCGCCGAAAGCGCCTGGGCACTACAAATGGCGCAGGAAAACCACCCGAAGGTGGAGTTCCACTTCAAGAGTGAGTTTTGAGTTGGGTGATAGGGTGATGAGGTGATAGGGAGATTGGTTGAAAATTTTTACCTTGCCGGGAAAATTAAATCATTTTCCATGCGATACCTGATCCTCCTTGTGTTTGTGGCGTTTGCTTGTAATTTCAGCTTTGCGCAAAGCGATTTCACCACCGATTTTGAAAGAAACGGCAATACCACGCCCACTTACTTCGAAGCGATTGCTTTCTACGAAAAACTGGCGAAGGCTTTCCCAAAGCAATTGAAGCTTACTTCCACCGGCATGACCGATGCTGGCTACCCCTTGCATATAGCGGTTTTGTCAAAAGATGGCGACTTTGATCCGGCTTCGATTCGCAAAAAAGGTAAGCGGATTCTGTTTGTCAACAACGCCATCCATCCGGGCGAGCCTTGCGGCGTGGACGCAACCATGCTGCTGTATCGCGACTTTTTGCAAAAGAAATTGTCCCAAAATCTGCTGGAAAATGTAGTCATCGTGGCGATCCCGTATTACAATATCGGCGGCGGCTTGAATCGCGGAAGTTACAGCCGTGCCAATCAACTGGGACCGGAGGCGTACGGCTTTCGCGGCAACGCGAAGAACTATGACTTGAATCGCGATTTTATCAAAGCCGATTCCAAAAACGCGCAGACGTTTAACCAGATTTTCGCCACCTGGCAACCCGATGTATTTATTGACAATCACACCTCCAACGGCGCGGATTATACCTATACCATGACCCTGATCGCCGGTCAGAAAGACAAGCTCGACCCAAATCTGGCGGCTTTTATGACCAGCAAACTCCTCCCGGACCTGTACGCCGGCATGGCCAAGAGCGGCTGGGAAATGACACCCTACGTGAATTCCTTCGGCGAAGGCGGCCCCGACAGAGGCATCGCCGGATTCCTGGATTTACCGCGCTTTGGCTCGGGCTACGCCGCGCTGCACAACACCTTTCCCTTTATCTGCGAAGCGCACATGCTCAAGTCTTACAAGGATCGCGTGCTGAGCACTTATAATTTTATGAAATTGATGGTGGAATTTATACACCAAAACGCCGCCCAAATCGCCGAAGCGCGCGCCAAAGCCATTGAAAACACCAAAACCAAAAAAACTTTTGATCTGAACTGGCGACTGGATCGCAATGCTAAAGATTCTATTATATTCAAAGGCTACGAAGCTAAATATAAACCCAGCGAAATATCAGGATTTGATCGTTTGTATTATGATCGGGATGCAAAATATGAAAAATTTATCCCGTTTCATGATACTTATTTAGCGACGCTTACAGTGGAAAAACCGGTGGCTTATGTCATTCCGCAAGGCTACACCGAAGTATTGGAGCGCCTGCGCTGGAACGGCGTGGCGATGCAACAATTGCAGGAAGATGTAGTACTGGAGCTGGAATTTTATTACATCAGCGATTATAAAACCGGCAATCGTCCCTACGAGGGGCATTATTTGCATACCGATGTACAAGTGGAACCCAAAACCATGAGCTGGACTTACCGCAAGGGCGATTACGTCGTTTTTGTGAATCAGGCTGCGAATCGCTATATCGTGGAAACCCTTGAACCACAAGGTGTGGACTCCTATTTTGCCTGGAATTTCTTCGATGCCATTTTGCAGCAGAAGGAATATTTTTCTTCCTATGTGTTTGAAGATACGGCAGCCGAGTATTTGAAATCTCATCCCGAACTCAAAAAGCAATTGGATGAGCGCAAAGCCAGCGACCCGGAATTTGCCAAATCCGGCCGGGCGCAGCTCGATTTTGTGTACCGCAATTCGCCTTATTACGAAAAAACGCATAATTTGTATCTGGTGGGAAGATTGCTGAAAGAAGTAAAACTGCCTTTGAAATAAAACGCTGATTGTCATAATGTTAGTCGACTGGGACGGACGACTGTTGACTGAAAGACTAAAAACTAATTAAACCATGCCCACTTTTCGCACAGAGCTACCGCCGCTGGATTTTGGTTTTCGCATCGGTCACGAGGATATGTTGCTGAGCATTGGTTCCTGTTTTACCGAGCATATCGGCAACAGGTTGAAAGACTTGAAATTCAACGATTTACTCAACCCTTTCGGCATTGTATATAATCCGATTTCGATCAGCAATCAGCTACATTATTTACTTTCGGACCGGATGATTTCAGAAAAGGACTTATTTTGGCACAACGAACAATGGCATAGCTTTGCCCATCATAGCAGCTTTTCCGGGACGGATAAAGTGGAGACCCTCGCAAAAATGAACGCCTCGCTCATGCGCGCCCGCACGCAACTGGAAAAGACCAACCGCATGATGCTGACGCTGGGTTCCTCCAATGTCTTTATTTACAAGCAAACCGGCGAGATCGTTGCCAATTGCCACAAGCTGCCTGGCCAGGAATTTGAACGCAAGCGCCTGCATATTCGCGACATTGTGGAGGCTTTGGAGCCAAACCTTCGTGCAATAAAGAAAAGAAACCCGGATTTGCAGGTCATTTTTACGGTGAGTCCGGTCCGGCATTTGCGCGACGGTTTTATCCAGAATCAACGCAGCAAGGCCGCGCTGGTGATCGCCAGTCAGCATCTGAGTGAAGACCTTGATTACGTGCATTATTTCCCTTCTTACGAAATTATGATGGACGAGCTGCGCGACTACCGTTTTTATGATGTTGATATGATACATCCCAATCAAATCGCGATTGATTACATCTGGGAGCGCTTCGGAGCGGCATTTTTTGAAGAAGAAACAACACAGCTAAATGCGCAGATCGACGCCATATTAAAAGCAGCTCATCACCGCCCGTTTAATCCCGAATCACAGTCGCACCAAGGCTTTCTGGGCAAACAACTGGAAAGAATCGAAGCATTGGAAAAGGCGCATCCGAATTTGGATTTTACGACAGAGCGGGAGATATTTCTCAGTCAATTGATTTGAAAAAGAAAGTGGGAAAGCGAACTTCAATCGCCTTCCCACCCGAAAATAGATGACGCTCAATGATTATTATTTCACTACGATATTCTTGAAATAAGCCTTGCGCGGGGTTTCTACCTGTACGGTGTATTTGCCGCGGTTCAGCTCGTTCAGATTGTAACGGCGCTCTACTTTGAGCACATTTTGCATAGAATCTTCAAATACAGTGTTGCCGTATTCATCAAACAGTTTGACGTTCACGTCCACCAGACGATTGTTGAACATCATCACATCCAGTGCTTGATTCTTCCAGCTCAGTGTCGGGGCAAAAAACACCTCGCGCTCGGAGAGTTTCAGCTCCAGTTTGTTCGCTTTGATGGAGAATGGCTGTACGATCTCATTGGACGGCATTACCACGACTACACGGTACGTGCCATCTTCCAGGTTTGATACGTTGAAAATTTTTGCAAAGCGTTCACCTTCAGAAGCTTCTATCTCCAATACGGAGCCTCTTGTAGAAGTAATCTGGACGGAAGCCGGTACTTTCAAATGCTCAATAATAACGCTGATCTTCTTCTCGTAGCCGGATTTTTCGATCGTAACGGTAGGTATTGCATCTTTTGCAACAGCAGTAAGCGTGCTTGCCACCAGCAACAATGCCAGTGCGATTGTTTTTTGAAAAGCCTTCATAATAACAGTTTTTTGAATTTACAATTTTAAACAGGAGACTTGAAAAGTTTTTGTCGGATTACATTTTCAAATCTCTTTTTCTTTTTGTCGGTTAATCCTTCTTTACGGTTACAAAGGTATTGGCAGGAGGCAAGAGATGCTACCATAATTTTAACTGATAATGATGCTGTATTGATGTGATTGATGTCTTTTGAATAATTTAGGGTCAAAATAATATCATTAAGCGCAAAACTTTATTTTGTTTATGATTTTCTGCTCAAAACCCTGCTTGTTCAAAGCTGCTTTTTTATAAGAAAAGTTTCAATTCTGAAAAAGGTGTTGCATTTCATTCGACCAGCGGTAAAATCGACTCGACGAAGCCCTTTTTTTGCATTTATCCTGTTTTTTTCGTTGAAAAACTGAAAAAACATATTTCTGGCAGGCTTTTTTATCTCCTCTATCGAACACCTTGGGGTTTTTGCGCTTTTTTTTTCTAAAACATTTATATTGTATGAAAATTCACCCACGCTGGTTAAGCAGCGGTGTGATGAGATGAATACTCATCAAAAAATAATCAAACACCATGAAAAACCCCGGTTATTATTTAATTAGCATTTTGCTCCTCTATTTATTGAGCGTCAGTTGTAGCCGCACAAATCAAAAAACGGAACAACCAAGCCTCTTCAGTCAATGGAATCAGCAGGAAGTACTGGAACTGGAAATTGAAACCGATCTGGCAACCCTTTTTGCAAATGGTGAAAAAGATCAACCCGCAAACATTAGCTGGCGCAATGCAGATGGATCAACTCAAAGCTTGAATGCCGAAGTAGAAGTGCGCGGCAAAACCCGTCGCGAAATCTGTGAATTTCCTCCGCTGAAGCTGAAATTTGACGAGGATACCCTGCAAGCCAAGGGCTGGAATCCGGCCTTTGAGAATTTGAAATTGGTGACGCACTGCATGAATGGTGATGAGGGGCTGGTGTTGCGTGAATACCTGACCTACCTGATGCTGAATCAATTGACAGACAAGAGCTTTCGCGTGCAGTTGGCAAAAGTAACCTACCGAAGTAACAACGAGACAACCAAAGCTTTTGCTTTTATCATTGAAAATAATGATGAAATGGCGGGTCGCCTGAGTGGTAAGGTATTGGAAGAGGAAGAGTTGCAACTCAATTCGATTGATGCTGAGCAATATAGATTATTGACTGTTTTTCAATATATGGTTGGCAATACTGATTGGAATCTGGCGAAAAGCCATAATATCAAGCTGGTGAATACCGGTAATGCCAATGTGCCAATTCCTGTGCCCTACGACTTTGATTATTCAGGTTTGGTGAATGCACCCTACGCCAAACCGCATCCCAGTATGCCGATCCAAACGGTACGGGAGCGTTTCTTTCAATGGCGGTGCTCCAACACCAATGGATTGGACGAAACACTTGAATTGTTTAAGCAAAAGAAAGGCGTACTTTATGAGTTGGTTAATGATTTTGATTACCTGAGCCAGGAAGTTCGTCAGGATATACTGTTATACCTCGATTCTTTTTACAGTAGTTTGTCGGATATACCGAATCTGACATTGCGAACTGAAACCGTAAAATAAATAGATTGGCTTTAGAACAGAGCCTGAGGAACTACCCCGATTGGTTTTAACGATTCATGTTTTGTAAATAAAATCAGAAGAACCAGAAGATATCACCTGTTGAGCGCTATTTTTTGCGGTCTGTTACAAACACTACTAAATCTTCCAGCGACTGGCGGGCGGGTACTTCCGGGAGTTGGTGCAGTAATTCAAAGGCCTCTTTGCGAAAACGGAGCATTGCTTCCTGCGCATATTCCAAACCACCACTTTGATTGACAAAATCAATTACTTCTTTGACTTTATGGGGCTTATTATTATGCAGGCGGATGTTATTCATAATCCGGCGTTTATCCTCGCGGGAAGCATTTTCGAGGGCGTAGATCAGCGGAAGAGTCAGTTTTTTTTCTTTGATATCAATACCCAATGGTTTGCCGACGTCATCGGTGCCAAAATCAAATAAATCGTCCCGAATTTGAAATGCGATTCCGATTTTTTCACCAAACAGGCGCATTTGTTCAATTACAGCCTCGTCTTTGGTGGACGAAGCCGCCCCGGCACTACAAGCTGAGGCAATAAGCGAAGCCGTTTTCTGGCGAATAATTTCGTAGTAAATATCTTCTTTGATGTCGAGCCGGCGGGCTTTTTCGATTTGTAATAATTCGCCTTCGCTCATAGATTTTACCGCCTCCGAAACGATTTCCAGCAGGCGAAATTCCTTGTTTTTCAAGGATAATAGTAATCCCTGGGAAAGTAAATAATCTCCAACCAGTACCGCGATTTTATTTTTCCAGAGCGCATTAACCGAGAAAAAACCGCGTCGTTCGTAAGAATCGTCCACTACATCATCGTGTACGAGGGTAGCCGTATGCAGCAATTCAACCAGAGAAGCCGCCGAATAAGTCGAATCGGTTACGCCGCCGCATACCTTCGCTGACAGAAACACAAACAAAGGACGTACCTGCTTGCCTTTGCGCCGCACGATATAATAAGTGATTTTGTCCAGCAGCGGCACAGGACTGCGCATTGCATCCCGGAAATGCGTTTCAAACTGCCGGAGTTCCTGCTCAACTGGTTCTTTGATGCTATTCAGCGATTTAACCATACGGTCGGATTTGAATGTCCAAAACTACAAAACTTTGAACACTCCAAAAGGAAAGCCTGTTTGAAAAGCTTTTGAAATTTTCAGAATTATTTGAAAAATAGAGGACTGGTTGCTGATTACTAATCACACCTTCATCCATTCCAGCGTTCCGCTGATACTAAGATAAATGATCGCTGCGATGATCGGCGCGAGCGTGGACATCAGCATAAACATATAATACCAGCGGGGCACTTTGGAGCGCTCAATCCATTCTACGATAAGGGAAATAAGTAGCAAGAGCAAGAAAATACTACCAAAGATCAAGCTAAGCAGGGTCGCCAGATAATCATTTACCAGCCAGAGAATAATATAAAAGACTATTTCGATCAGCAGGATTTCAATTGGTCTCAATTGTATCATCGGAGCACAGGTTGTGGCTCTAAAATTACAAATTTCAGGACTTCAAGCATCAATTATTTTTAAAAATCCTGGAAGCATTTCGGTGAAAATTGTCCTGCATGCGCGTAGCGTCGAAAGCATCACCGTCAATTTGACTGGGCGCATTGCGGTAAAGCTGCAATTCCCATTGCGGGTTGTTCAATTCGCCGATGGCATCGGTGTGCAACAATTGAAAATCGCCGGGCGCCAGCGAAGGATTGTAAAAAACGAACTTCACATTATTCTGCCTGGTGGTCGGAAATTCATAATACGACCAGATCTCGTAGGGTGGGGCAGAGGGCTCATCCTCGCGAAATTCAATGTCATCGGGTCTGCCGTACTTCAGAAAAATATAGCCACGATCTGATTCAAAACCAAAGCGAAAGCCGGATTTAAACTGCTCGTCCACAGCGCGCGCCACTTCCATATACTTTTGGTAAGCGACTTCAGGATAATTTGGATGCTCCTTCGCCCAAAAGCTGAACAAATACAGGCGTTGACCCTGGATATTCTTATCTCGCAAATAAGCATTTACCAACTCCACGTCGCCCGGCGGCAGCTTGGGTGTAATCGCGCGCAGGCTGTATTCCAGCGTTTTTTCATCCAATTTGCCCACAAACTCCTGCTCGGTATTTACATTCGCCAAAATCATCTCCTTTTCTTGCAAATAAGGGTTGCTGCGCTGAAAAAACACGGTTTTCCGGCTTAGCAGTTCTTTCACGCGGTTGCGCACTTCTACGGCTAGGCTGTAATTGCCGGAGGCCAGCTGGCTGATATCTATTTGTAACAGTACAGGAATAATGGGCTGCGGCGACAGGCGCTTGTGTCCGATGGCCACGGTTTGGCGAGTGTTGTTCTCTAATTTTTCGATCGCATAACTCACCATAAAATCCTCGCTCATCAGCTGATCGGCATGGTAAATTTCATTGTAAAACGCCAGTGTAGCAGCATTTCTGCCATAAAAATGCAGGGGCTGCGGCTCCATCAATACGCCGTTTTTAACGAACGGATTATCCAATTCAGATTTTTGGTAAGAGGCGAGTAGCTGAATATCAGATTGTTGCAACTGATCGTCGGCAAAGTCAATTTTAATATCGGTTTTATAATCCCGAATATTATCCGGTTTATTTACATCTTTTAATGAAATCTCCAGCTGATATTCACCATTATTTAAAGCATAACGTTTAACATCCAAGAAATCAATCATTTGCTTTGCAAGTGGACTATTTAGCACATATTTATCAAATTTTACAATCTGATCTTTTTGTTTAAAAACCAGCAGCACTTCCACCTTGGCCTGAGAGAGCGAGTCTTGCACCGGTGCAAAGCTCAGCGTTTTTCCGGCAAAATAAAGATAAACTTCCACGTAAGGCTGCTGCTCGCTTTTGAAGGTGGCAATAGAAACCGCCGCGTCCAGGGCGTGCGCGACATGGCTGATAATCAATGCAAATGATAGAATTAAAATCCTTTTCATAGCCGGATGTTTATAATAATTTTTTGCCACAATACGTGTGGCACGTTTTGGAAACTCGCCACACTTTCATTAAAAACAAAAAACGTTATGCTGTAATAAACATAACGTTTTCTTTCGTACAAAGGCTTCTTGGTCAGTCGAAAATCTACTGGAGTTGCTCCTGACTCAGTTCTTCTGTGGATTCTTCCATGTCTTTTTTCATTGCAAAGCGGAAAGAATAGCCGCGCAATTCAGTAGTCAGAACCAGTGATTGTTCGGTTAATTCTTCAATGTTATAATCCGCGTCAATGCGGGTATTGCGTTGCAATAATTTGTCCCCTTTGATTTCATAGGTGCCTTCTTCCGGCGCGCCGGCTACATTGGTGGTTAGTACGCCATCCGGTTTGAATTCAAAGTATAAATCCGCCAGCGACTCGGTCGGTCGGCCATTGCGGGAGGCTTCTTGAACTTCCCAGCGCCCCTGAATCATTTGGGCAGTCTCACCGGAGTCTTGTTTGCAGGCAGTAAAGGCAGTTGCAAAGAGTGTCAGCAATAAAATGCTTGAATTTTTCATACGTTTCAAATTGATTTTTCCGTGCAAAGCTACCAATTTTTGCACAAAACCATTAACGATTGAAAAACGAGAGAGTTCATTCTACAATTGCCTGATAAACCATTACTTTAAATTTTGCTGCAATATTTGTCGGATTCGGTTGCATTTGCGTCATCAATATACCGATCAATTTTTCTTTTGAGTCCACCCAAAAATAAGTGCTGAAAAAGCCGCTCCAACCAAAATTACCCGCCGAGCCAAGATTTCCGGTCGCCTGCGGGCCTTCCTCCACAAAGAGTCCAAAGCCAAAACTCGTGCCCTTTGCCCAGGGATAAGCCACCTCGCCGAGCTGGTTGGAAGTCATCAATTCCAAGGTTTTAGGGCTAAGCAGACGTGCGCCGTCGAGCTCGCCGCCGTTGAGCAGCATTTGCGCAAAGCGCAGATAATCACTGACCGTAGAAGCCAGCCCCGCCCCGCCGGAGAAAAATGTGCGCGGTCCTTGATAATGATAGGTGGGGGAGTACACCGCAGCGCCTTTCACCTGCTGCGTGAGTGGCGTCTTGAGCAGACCACCGTCGGGCTTGGGCTCATACAAGGAAACAAACCGCCCGATTTTATCTTCAGGCAGGAAAAAATGCGTATCCTTCATCTGCAAAGGCTCAAAAATGCGCGTCCGGAAAAATGCATCCAGCGGCATACCCGACCAGATTTCCACCAGTCGCCCCAGTAGATCCGTATTCAAACCATATTGAAATTTCTCCCCGGGATGATTGGCCAATGGCATGCCGGCAAGTTTCTGCGCCCAAGCGGCAAGATTATCATCCGTATTGGTCAAACCATCGGAAATGCCGGCATCTTTGTACATTTTCTCCAGAAAAGGCAGACCCAAAAAGCCATAAGTAATGCCCGAGGTTTGCGTCAGCAAATGCCGCACGGTAATGGGCCGGCGCGCGTCCTCCAGACGATAGCCATTCTTGGCGGTTTCATCCACTACCAGCACTTTGGACGAAGCAAAGGCGGGAATATATTTAGCTACCGGATCGTCCAGCAGGAATTTCCCTTCTTCCAACAAGATCATCGCTGCCACCGTTGTGACGGGCTTGGTCATCGAAGCAATGCGGAAGATCGCATCCTCGGCCATGGGCGCCTTGTTTTCCATATCTTTCATGCCGTAGGCCTTGACATGCGCCACTTTGCCGCCCCGGGCGATCAGCGCCACCGCCCCTGGAATCTGCTCTTTATCCACATGTTCCTGAATGACCTTATCGAGGCGTTCCAGCCGTGGAGACGACAACCCGACTGCCTCCGGGGTAGATTTTTGTAGCCCCTGGGCAAGGGTAGTAATATTAGTTAACAAAAAAAGAAAGGCGATGGTAGAAACAATAGAAAAACAGGGAGGTTTCATAATGTTTTTGGCTAAAGATAGCGTTTTTGAGGGATAAGGTGATAAGTGTAGCGGATGCTTCCGCTGCCGAAATTGATAAAAGTTCAAGGTTAAATAGGCGGCAACCCCAATTCTTTCAAAAATTCATTGTGTTTATCTGTATTTGCCTTAATTTTCTCATTGATGGTTGTCAACTTTTTATTTACCTCTTTTAAATCAATTTTTTCCTCTGCTTCTGCCGTACTCACATATCTCGAAATATTCAGGTTGTAACCATTCTTTTCGATTTCTTCCATAGAAACCCTGCGCGCATAGCGTTCAACTTCTTCCGGACGATTTTTGTAGGTTTCTACAATGCTTTTGATATGCTTTTTGCTCAGTGAATTTTGTCGTTTTCCTTTTTCATAATGCTCACTGGCATTGATAAACAGCACATCATCCGCCTTTTTACATTTCTTCAACACCAAAATACAAACCGGAATACCCGTTGAATAGAACAAATTAGCAGGCAAGCCAATAATCGTGTCAATGTGATTGTCTTTTAATAATTTGGTTCTTATTCTTTCTTCTGCACCTCCCCGGAATAAAACACCGTGCGGTAAAATAATAGCCATAGTTCCTTCTTTGCCCAGGAAATGAAAACCGTGTAACAGGAAAGCAAAATCAGCTGCTGACTTGGGTGCTAAACCATAACTTTTGAAACGAAAGTCTTCTGCCAGAGTATCATTCGGTTCCCAACGCAAACTAAATGGCGGATTAGCTACGATGGCATCAAACTCTTTCTTTTTGGCAGGATTCATTTCGTTGAGTAAAGGCCATTGATTGAGCAAGGTATCCCCGTGAAATATCTCAAACTCGGTGTCTTTCATACCGTGCAAGAGCATATTCATGCGGGCAAGGTTGTAAGTAGTAATGTTCTTTTCCTGTCCGTATATTTTACCAATGCTACCGCCGGCGTCTTTGAGTTTCTTGCGAACATTCAGCAATAGAGAACCCGAACCACAAGCAAAATCCAGCACTTTATCCAGTTTCTTTTTAGGTCCGGTTGTCGGGTCTTGACTGTCTAAGATCACAATTTCTGAAAGAATGGTCGAGATTTGCTGCGGGGTATAAAACTCACCGGCTTTCTTCCCCGAACCTGCGGCAAACTGACCAATCAAATACTCGTACGCATCACCCAATGTATCGGAATCGGTGGAGAAATCCGCAATGCCCTCCGCAATTTTTTGGATGATCGTGCAAAGCTTTTTATTTCTGTCTTTGGGTGTTTTGCCTAGCTTTTCTGAATTCAAATTGATCTCTGAGAACAAGCCCTGAAAGGTACTTTCAAACGACTCGTTTTCGATATAGCGAAAGCCCGCCTCAAGTGTTACGAGCAATTCATCATCTTGCGTTCTTGCTAATTCAGCAATATTGCTCCACAAATGCTTTGGCTTAATCACATAATGTACCTTTCTGCGCATTTGCTTTTCAAAGTCTTCTACATACTCCTCATTTTCGGCATACCAAATTTCTAAAGGCGTATTGACTTTAAGTTTATCCATAAGGTCCTTAGGCGTATCATCAGGATAGTCTTTCCCCAATTCCTTTTTTGCCGCTTCTTCATAGTTGTGCGACAAATACCTAAGGAACAAAAACGATAGCATGTAATCCCGGAAGTCATCCGCATTCATGGCGCCACGCAGTTGGTCTGCTATTGCCCAAAGGGTTTTACCTAGTTGTTGCTGGTCTTTTTGTGTCATAAGTTTGTTACTGTAGGATTATCGAGTTTCGTTTTTATAATATTACGCCCTTTCAGGGCTTGGCTGCGGGTTCTGCCCGTGCGAAGAGCTGCCCCCTTCGTTAATATAGCACGCCCTTTCAGGGCTATTAGGCTTCAATTACGCCCTTTCAGGGCTTGGCTGCGGGTTCTGCCCGTGCGAAGAGCTGCCCCCTTCGTTAATATAGCACGCCCTTTC
>CAZGAU010000089.1:0-21729 GCA_964523725.1 uncultured Saprospiraceae bacterium | reverse complement strand
TTCATATTCCAATCCATCTTCCGGCACCACCCAGGACACCATCACTTCCTGATTGCTAACTGCATCGGCATTGATGACCAGACCGCCACACAAACTGCTTACAGTGATGCGTTGCAAATCAACAGAAGTACAATTACCCGTAGTTACAGCCAGCCTGATTTCAAAGGTTCCGAATGAACTGAATGTTGTTTTCACTGACTGTCCGGTGACATACCGAGGCGTTGCTGCTGGTCCCAAATCCCATTGGTAAGCTGCATTCGGGCCTTCGCCCGCAGCCGTAAGTGTTACCAGCGTTTTCTGGCAGAAAACATTCGGGCTGGTAATTTCGGCAACGGTTTCATTGCCAACCACGACCGCTACAATATTGGTTTCGATGTAAGGACAATCTTTTCTTCGAGTACAACGGATGAAGTAAGTTGTTTCATAAATAGGTCCTGGATCGTAATCCCGGGTGTTTGAATTCGGAATCGGTTCCCAGTTTGTATTGTTGAACGGGCCTCCGATCGTGCTTCTCATCCAAAGATATTCAATTGGTCCTGCGCCACCCATAGGCGGAGTCAATTCGATAATGGGCAGGGGATCGTTACCTGGTCCGCAAAGGTACTGGTCATAGCCGATTGTACCCGCCTTGGTCAAATTCGAACAAATCTCATGGAAACCCGCATCCAAGGTAAGATCTACGTCGCCTCGCTGTATAAAAACGACGTGGGTCATCAAAGTTACAGGATCCACATCGCTGTCTTTGGCATCATCGCTGCCGGCATTCTGGGTGGTAGGTCTTAAACCTGAACCCGGAGGCAGGATAAATGTGATTTTATAATTACCCGGAGGCGGTACATCAAATCCGTACAATCCATTTGCGTTGGTCACGGTAGTATCCGCATAAGGTTCATCTTCCACAACGCCGGTTACAATTACCGTCACACCACCCAAACCCGGTTCACCCGGATCCTGAATACCGTTTTGATTCAGGTCCAACCAAACAAAATCACCGATTCGGGCAGGCGCTTTCAGTTCCACTTCGCAAAAAGTAGAGCAGCCATTGGCATCGGTTACGGTGACACCGTACACACCAATACCCAAACCGGTTGCGGTTTGTGTGGTTTGACCGTCTTCCCAGAGGTAAGCGTAAGGGCCGGTGCCGCCTTCGGCAATAACCTGCGCGATACCATTATTGGCGCCTGGTACATCTTCTTCCTGAACGATGATAGTTGTACAAACCGGCTTATTAAATGCATTCAGAATGACAGAACCAGTTGTCGTACAGCTGTTTGCGTCAGTAATTGTCACCGAATAAGTACCTTCTCCAAGATTGGAAATGGTCGATCCGGTTTGGTTGTTGTTCCATTTATAAGTGTAAGGTCCGGTACCACCTGCGGGCGTAGCCGTAATAGATCCTTCTGTTTCACCATCGCAGGTGCCTTGGGTTATTTCTAGCATCACCGTCAATGTATCCGGTTCTTCAATAGTCACCATGCCCGTTGTTGAACATTCATTCGCATCCGTGACCGTTACATTATAAGTACCAGCCGGTAAACCCGTAATAGAAGCGGTATTAGCCCCCGTATTCCAGGTGTAGCTAAAAGGACTCGTACCACCGGTTGGCGTAGCTGTAGCCTGACCATTTGAACCACCATTACAGGAAGGATCCACTTTGGAAAGTGACAAAGCCAATTCTGCAGGTTGGGCAATGGTCACCGTGTCTTCCCCGATACAACCCGCAGCACCTCTAACTGTAACAATGTAAGTGCCTGGCGCTAAGCCGGTTACCATAGCCGTGGTATCACCGGTATTCCAAAGATAAGCGTATGGTTCAGCATCACCGGAAGCCATCACGACAGCGGTACCATCCTCTTCACCGAAGCAGGTCACATCAGTTTTGGTAGTGGTCAATTCCAGATTTGGAATTTGCGCAACGCCGGTGGTATCACTCATTGTACAGCCATTTGCATCGGTAACGGTTACAGCATACGTACCCCCAGGTAAATTAGCAATAGAAGCTGTCGTTGCACCATTACTCCAAGAATAGGTGTAAGGCAAAATGCCTCCGGCTACAACTGTTGAAATAGAACCGATTTGCTCGCTGGTACAAACGATATTATTTACCGTTAAGGACAATTGCAATACCGGTGGTTCGGTAATATTCATAGTAACGGTCGCAGAACATTCGTTCACATCCGTAACAGTCAGGATATAAGTGCCTGCTTTCAGGTTAGAAATGGAAGAAGTAGTAGCCCCATTATTCCAGGCATAGCTGTAGGGCGGGCTACCGCCAAGAATCGTTGCACTAGCGCCACCCGTTTCTTCTCCATTGCAAAGAATATTCGTGGTACTCACAATTGCCGTGAGTTGATTGGGTTGGGTTATCGTGATAGAAGAAGTGGTCGTACAGAAATTGGCGTCCGTAACGGTAACCGTATAAGTACCAGCCGGTAAGCCTGTAATTTGTGCAGTATTACGGCCATTGCTCCAAGCGTAAGTGTAAGGCTGGGTTCCGCCGTTGGCCACTACAGAAGCTGTTCCATCATTTGACTGGAAACAGGATAAATTGGTCCTACTCGTACTAGAGGTCAGGGCAGTTGGCTGAGTAATGGTAACCGTTTGGGTCAGCGAGCAGCCGTTGGCTTCGGTCACAGTCAAAGAGTAAGTACCAGCAGTAATATTGGTCAACTCAGAACTGCTGGCGCCATTGCTCCAGTTGAAGGTATAAGGTGTATCCCCGCCGGTGGGTGTAACTAAAATACTCCCTGAATTATCACCATTACACAAGACATTCCTTGGGACTACAGAAATTCCAAAATTTGATATAATTCGCACTGTGGCTTCCGCAATTGCCGAACAACCATTGGCATCGGTCACGGTCACGGTATAGATTCCGCCAGTTAGATCTTCAATTGTGTTGGTGGTATCACCATTGCTCCACGCATAGGTGTAGGGAGCTTGACCGCCAATCACGGTTACAGAAGCTTCGCCGTTGTTTTCAGCGCCGCAAACAATTTCGGTGGATTCTACCTGTAATGTAATATTGGGCGATTCTACGATGGTCACACTGTCAATTTCGGTGCAACCGTTGGCATCGGTCACCGTCACGATGTAAGTGCCTGCGCCGAGATTACCGATTGAATCCGTAGTTGCCGAATTACTCCAGGCAAAAGTATAAGGTGTAGTTCCGCCGGTGACAATGGCTTTGGCAAAACCGTCATTTGCGCCGGTACAAACCAGCGTATCTGCCTGAATATCAAGGTCTATTTGGGTGGGTTGAGTAATTTCCATGCTATCAATTGCAGCGCAGCCATTGGCATCGGTCACGGTCACGCGATAAGTACCAATTCCCAAGCCACCAATAGAGTCGGTAGTTCCGCCATTGCTCCAGGAATAAGTATAAGGCTCGGTGCCGCCGGTCACATCCACAGTCGCATAGCCGGAGTTTTCACCAAAGCAAAGGATGTCCTGTTTATCAATTGTCGTTTCCAAAACGGTTGCAACAATATTAATCGTATCAAAAGCCTGACAACCATTGGCATCGGTTACGATCACGCTATAAGTACCGGGCGGCAACCCAATGATCGTTTGCGTCATCATGCCGTTGCTCCAAAGGAAGTTGTAGGGCGGAACGCCGAACATTGTCTGAGCTGTAACGCTGGCTTTTCCATCCTCTCCACAGACCGCTTCGTCTCCAACGATATTCATCATCATCATCGGCGATTCATTGATCTTAATAGAATCCACTGCCTGACAGCCGCTGGCATCGGTGACGGTCACACGGTAAGTGCCGGCGCTCAGATTGCTGATCGAATCAGTCGAAGCACCTGTACTCCAGGCAAATGTAAATGGAGCCGTACCACCGGAAACCACTGCTTTGGCGGTACCATTATCAGAATCCGGACAGATCAGTGAGTCTGCAGCAATATTTAC
This sequence comes from uncultured Saprospiraceae bacterium, assembly GCA_964523725.1. Classification (GTDB taxonomy): domain Bacteria; phylum Bacteroidota; class Bacteroidia; order Chitinophagales; family Saprospiraceae; genus JADJNW01. The sequence goes on along the minus strand of CAZGAU010000089.1, from coordinate 17,814 downwards.
GAACACCGCCGGTGGCTCATCGATGGTAATCGTATCCATTTTGGTGCAACCGCGCGCGTCGGTCACGGTCACAATATATTCCCCGCCATCAAGATCGTTGATTGCCTGCGTGGTATCGCCGGTATTCCAGGTGTATTTAAAAGGTGGAATTCCAGCAGTCACACTTACCATCGCGGTGCCATCGCTTGCTTCACAGGAAGTAACATCCGTGCCGGAAGCCGCGATTGTAAAATCGGAGGCAGCTTTCACAGTGTCCACACCTGTTGCGGAGCATCCAAAGAAATCGATCACGGTAACAGAATAAATACCGGGCTCAATATCTGTGATGGTTTGAGTCGTATCGCCATTGCTCCACAAATATTTGTAAGGTCCCGAGCTATTGCTTGGTGTGGCCGTCACGGAGCCGTCTTCTTCATCCGGGCAGGCTTCATCAGTAGCAATCACGGTGATTGTAAGCTTTGATTTAGGTTCTAAAAGAACAGAATCTATCGCTACGCAACCTTTGTTATCCGTGATGGTCACTTTGTAAGTCCCCGCGCCGATACCGAAAAGTCCCTGAGTAGTAGCGCTTGTATTCCATTTATAAGTATAAGGTGAACTGCCGCCGGTGACATTTGCGACCACCATACCATCCATATTGCCAACGCAGGTCGGTTGTTTGGTTGTAAAAGTGATATCAATTGGTTGTCTGTTTGCCACTGTAGCTGAAGCTGTGGCAGTACAACCTTTCGCATCGGTGATGGTTAGAGTATAGCCTCCAGGGGCAAGGTTCTGGATCATTTGAGTCGTATCGCCATTGCTCCAGGCATATTTATAAGGCGCCATGCCGCCCACCGGATTGGCGGTCAATTTTCCGTCTTCTCCATCCGGGCAGGTTACCCCCTGGGGCGTCACAGATACCGTCAGCGGAGTATTTTCTACTGAAATGCACTTTACCGCACCGCAGGATTTACTGTCGGTAACAGTTACACAGTAAGTTCCTTCGTTCACCGTGATTGATTGGGCATTGGAGCCGGTACTCCAATAATATTTATAGGGTTGCACGCCACCACCGCCCTGAGCGGTGAGGTCAAAAGAACCTCCACAAGCGCCGGTCACACCTATCGATGCGGTCACCAGAGCCGGTTGATTCACCGTAATGCTTTGAGTTACCGAACCACCGGCAGCATCCTTCACCGTAACCATATATGTACCCGCGGTGATGCCGTTGAGCGAAGCGCCCATTACTCCCGTATTCCACATGTACGTGTAAGGCGCTGTACCACCGGTAGCTGTAGCTGTAACCTTGCCATTGGGCAAACCAAAACAGGTTGGTTGCTCCACAGTAAAAGACACATTTATTTGTGCTTGTGCATAAGTTAGCTGACTCGTAAGAAAAATCAGTAAGAACAAAGGTAATTGCAGGGCAAATTTGTTTAGAACTCCCTCCCTGATGTTGGTTGCAAAGTGACGTAAATTTCTACTCATAGTTTTGGATGTATAATTTGTTAGTTGCATAAATCATCTAGAAATCAATTGAATCGCAATAATAAATTCAATTGAATGTAAAGAATGTCCGTAAGGGATCATTCAATATTTCCCAATCTTCTTTTGTGATGTCCTTAGATTAAAAACCAAAGTGAATATAGACAGCGCTCTCTTGTAAATGCAATAAAAATGAAGGGACGCTGAAAGCCAGGTAAGCTTCAGCATTTTAAAAAGATGATGAGAGCGGTGGGGTCAAGAAGTTCTCTCCAGTATATTATATTAGCAAAGAAACAAATTTTTTATTAAACAAACAATTTGAGCCAAAGAAAAGACAAAATAAAAAAAGTCGCACCACATGCGTGATACGACCTACTACTAACAAATTATAATCCCATGAATATATCTAATTAGAAAAGCCAAATTTGTCGAATCAAAAAATAACTAATATTTCATTTTAATTATTTGAGGTTTTTTCTTATGTTTGCTTTGTCTTATAAACTTACGTAAAGGCATTTTTAGTATATCAAAATTAATTTTTTAACAACTTTAGGGAGCATTTTAGTTCCGAATTGACCTACTATTAACAAATTTTAAACACTTCCCTCTGGAATTGTTTTCCCGTGAACCTTAATTTCCGCCCGAAAGCCGATCTTTTTTCTTCGATTTAAAAATCAACTTCAAGCAAATAAATCACCAAATATGGGTGGTAAGGTACGGAAAACAAATATCCTAAAATCAGAACAGCAGCCGAAGATTTCTGGTTGAATCTTCAGCTGCTATTTTTTCAAAATACGATTAAAAAGTTCACTTTACTATTCTAATTGCCTGGCTTGCCACGCTTTCTCCTGCCTGTATGCGGTAAAAATATTGCCCGGAAGCAAGATGCCCTGTAGCCACAAATTCCACCTGATGCTCACCAGCCAGTTGATAACCGTTGAACAAAGTCGAAACGGGTTGACCAAGCAAATTGTACACGTCTATACGAACGTTGGTCGATGCAGGTAAAGTATATTGAATCACCACCTGCCGCGAAGAAATGTACCGTACGCTGTGCTTAATGGATGGCCCCGCGTAGCCATTGACCGCTGTGGCGCCCATGCAGGCGATGCCAAGGTCAGCGCGATTGAAATGCTGCCCAAGTACACTATTAACGGTATTAGTGTCCACGCAAAGCCAGTTTTCGAGTACGGTGGCATAAATCTGCCGGAAATCGGTGTGATATTTTAAATTACCATTATTATCAAGGTCCTGCAAATTTGGCGCTGTACCTACAAAACCATTGCCATTCAGACCTTCGCCGAAAAGCAACATCGGAGCCGCCGCCCCGTGGTCGCAGCCTCCGGAAGCATTTTGCTCGGGCCGCCGCCCAAATTCAGAAATGGTCATGCTCAGCACATCCTTGTCTTTATTGACAAAACCAAGATCATCGTAAAACGCCTTCACCGAAGCGGCAATTTCTGTCATCAATCGCGGATGCGTGCCATTCTGATTGGCATGCGTATCGAAACCATCCAGCGTGACCATATATAATTTGGTACCCAGATTGCCTTTAATCAAACGCGCCACAATCGCCAGTTGCCGCGCCAGACTCCCGTTTGGATATCCAGCCTGATTGATCGAGGCATCATAGGCTTCCTTGATGACTTCTGCGTAAATAAAGGTGCTGTTCGCTACCGCACGCATGTAGCCCAACTGCTCGCCATAGAAGCAATCCGGAAGGTTATTGACATCGTACAACTGCCCGTTTTGAGCGATTTCGTACAATTCGTCTGGTTCGTTGACTGAAACAGAGATATTTGTATTATTGGTATCAATAAATGCCTGGTTTCCAACCCCTCCGATTTGAATCGCGGGTGGAATCTCCGGCGGGTTCATCAAAAAATCGGGGTACTGATCTTGCAAATAACGCCCCAGCCAGCCTGAATTATCAATCACATCGGCATCACTGGCAGATGCCCAAATATCAGACGAGCGGAAATGCGACAGGTTTTGATCTTCGTAACCCACACTGTGCACAACTTTCATGTTACCTTCCGCCCAAAGCGATTGCAAAGGCGACATTGTATTGGGCATGCCAAATTCATTACTCAGGCTCAAAATTTCATTTTGCGGAATGCGAATCGTTGGACGAATGGATTGGTAAGTGCCGTAATCAAAAATCGGAATAATCGTGTTTAGCCCATCGTTGCCGCCTTTGAGGCGAATGAGCACCAGCACCCGGTCGCTTTCTTCATTATTTAAAGCAAAAGCCAGCGGCGAACGCAGCAAGGCCGTGATCGGAAAATTGCCCAGCATCGCGCTCATCCCGCCGGTAATGCCCAGCGTTTGCAAAAAACTTCGGCGGCTCCAGTCCCGGTGGTCGCGCTCATGGGCTTCGCCATGTTCCAGTGCACTGCCATGCCGCATATGTTTGGAAATTTTATCGTGATTGCACATAATTTCTAAAGTTAAAAGGTTCAAAGTTTGAGGTTTGAGGTTTGAAAGTTGATCAGCTCATTACATGAGCTGAAACTCCGGTCTTCGTGCCAGATAATCAAGCAGCAAGGCCGTTTGCGCAGGTGCAGTTTCCCAGGCCAGGTTCCAACCGCCATCTTCAAAATAATGCCCCGGAATTTCGGCTTTGAAGGAAATCGATGCGCGCTCGTAATCTTCGGGAAATTGCATACCGTTCGGCAGGAGGTGATTGGAAATCAACTCGGTAATAAAATCAGCGTCATTGGAATTATCCGACAATTCAATCGCAAAGTTTCTCAACTGCTCGGCATAATTTTGGAACAAAGTGAAAATCACAAAACGCAGCGCCTGCCAACGCCCGGTAAGCGTATTGCTGTTGATCCATTCGCGATTGCCCTGCCAGCCGGCCACATCTACAGGATTGAACATTTCCTGCCCCAGCTGCGCCGCCAGATAGATAATACCATCCAGTTCTTCATTGGTACCCTGAATCTGAAAATTGCCTTCCTTAAGAAAGGAAACGACCGATTCGATCGGACTTTTCACCAAAATGCCAATATTCGCGTCATCGAAAAAATGCTCACTCTTGAACAAAGCCCGCAACACCGGCTCGATTTCAAAATCATTGGAAATGAAGATGCCCGCCAGTTGGGTCACGATATTTTCATCAATTTCAGGGCTAACAAATGCCTCGTAGAGCTTCCGGCAAATGTGCTCCGCCACCAGATTGCCACGTTCTTCAAAGAGAATATTGTGCACGTCATCGTAGCCCCAAGCGCCCGTACGTCCAAAAATTGTCTTTTGACCAGGATCGAAAAGGGTTGGTACAAAGTTGATCGGACCGCAGAGTGTTTCCTGAGTAATACCGTTCCAACCGGTCAAAGCCCTTGCGGTTTCTACAATGTCTTGCTGGGTGTAGCCATTATCGCGCCCCAGCGTGAAAAGTTCGTAGAGTTCCCGGGCATAATTCTCATTTGCGCTGAAGCGGGTATTTTGCACGCCGTTCAGAAACACCAGCATGGCAGGGGTTTTGCCCATTTCATATACAAAATCTTTGAAATTACCCAGGGCATATTGTTGCAATAATTTGTGATACTGATACATCCAGGAAGGGCAATTATAAGTATCCAGGCGGGTTACAAAGTGATTGTGCCAGAAAAGCGCCAGTTTTTCGCGAAAACCATTGGTTAGCATCTCTTGCAGCCAGCGCCGCCTCCATGCAAACACTTGATCTATAGCTGTTTGCACATTACCACCGTATTCATTGATCGTCCAAAAAGCCCATTCGGGTTCGGGAGAAGTGGGGAGTGCAATAGCGGCATCAATCAGCGCATCCACAAGATTAGAAGGATTTTGACTCAGCGCTGCTTCAAGTTCGGCGGGCGTAGCGCCAAATCCCAGACGTCGGAATAAATGCATCGCCCGTCGCTTGTCCCAGAGATTACCCGCATCGGGTACGTATGGAGCAAGCGTTCCGGTTACACAGTCAATAGTTGTCATAGACTAAAATTTTAGGTTTAGGGATGGAAATAGAAATTTGAGATGTGAAACACCTTGATTTCAAATATCTCATTCTGAATCGTTTATTTCAAAAAAACTCTATGAAATACTATCTAGAAACGAGTAAAGACACGCCGATAGATATTTTGACTGGTTAAAACAAGAAAAGTTTAACGATAAAAATTTTAGTTGAAAAATGTGACCAAAAAGGAGAGTATTCGTCAAAATAGGTGTTAACTTGGCTGGCTAGTGGCTAAAAAAGAAGTAAGTCGCATCACAACATTGGCGATACGACTTACTATCAACAAATTTATAATCCCATGAACATATGCAAACTGATGAGCCGGCGCGAAGCCAGCTAGATATTAAGTCAAGTTCTTTCAAACGTCGTTGCTGGATTTCCCCTCGAAAGTTTTGAGTAGTAAGTCAGGTTTTTTATCCCTAGAAACCTGACTTACTATCCTCAAACTAATATCCCATGTAACATATCCAACTTTTGTTTGCCGATTCATTTATCGGCGTTCATTTCGTTTGACAATACAAACATCTTACATTTTAAGCCTAAGAACAAGGACAAAAATAGCGCTTTGTGAAAAAAGTATCTTCTATAAATTCCCATAAAATCCTTTAAATATTAAATTCACTAGCTCATTTGTGAAAATTAATCTTTTTTAAATTGGATTTTTTTCGAAAAAAAATTGAAAAAAAGTTGACTTGGGGGTTGACAGGAATAAAAATAGGGAGATCAAAAAGCTAAACTTCATGTAAATCGTCCAACAATAGTAAAAAATATAGACCATTGAACAAGAGGGGAATGAACTGAACTTTCCATTTTTTCACCTCACCAAGCAAAACCACGTTCGTAATTATCAAAGGAATGAGGTTCCACAAATTGAAATGAACCAGAGAATTCCAAACGGAGCTTTCCAGAAAGTAATTTTCAGAAAAATAAGAGCCGAATACGATCAATTCTCCCAAAGCTCCAAGCCAAGAGTAAATTATCAGAAAAAGGATAAAAGTAGTTCGTATCTTCATAAACCGCAACCGGTCAAAGACCATGTCACTTTTACTTATTAGGGTCCTTCAGCGCCGGATTATTGATAAAACTCGTATCGGTCAGCGTCTTTAAAAAAGCGATCAAATCCTGCTTATTCTGCTCGGTGAGCGGAAACGGAATAATATTCACATCCTCGTTTTCCACGCTGTGGCCGCCGGCCGCGTATTGTTCAAGCACTTCTTCCAGCGTTTGGAAACGCCCGTCATGCATGTACGGCGCGGTTAATTCAATATTTCTCAACGTCGGAACACGGAATTTGCCATTGTCAAAACGATTTTTGGTCACCGCGCCAAGTCCAAGGTCAGCGAATGCTTCCAGATTAGGCACCGCATCCAAACCGTTGTTATGAAAGTTATTGTCGGTGTAAAGCGGATCAAAATGGCAATGCGAACAGCCGGGGTGATTGACATCCGCAGGTTCAAAGAAAAACAAGCGCCGCCCGCGCTCTTCTTCGTCGCTCAGCCAGCCCTCGTTCAGCCAAACGATGCGATCGAATTTGGAGTTACCGCTGATCATAGTTCTCTCAAACTGTGCAATAGCTTTCACCGCCAGGTCGCGCGTGATCTCGTTTTTCCGTTCGATGCCAAAGGCTTTGCGGAACAAGACCGGGTAGTTTTTATGCCGTTGTAATTTTTGCTCTACATTTTCCCAGCTTTCGTTGAGTTCGATATGATCTTCCACTGGGATAAGTGCCTGTTCTTCAAGCGTTTGCACCCGTCCATCCCAGAAAAAACCTTTTGGATTGAAAGCAAGATTCGCCAAGGACATGGAGCTGCGCTTGCCGCGAATGCCCCGCACGCCCGGGCTTGTCGCCTGCCCATCGGTAAATGCCAGCTCTTGCCGGTGACAAGTAGCGCAAGACATCGTACTATCTGAAGATAAAATCGGATCGTAAAACAACATCCGCCCCAGGGCAATGCCCTCCACAGTCATCGGATTATCCGCAGGAATGATGGGTGTAGGTAGCCAGTCGGGGACTTCTAGTTGGTAAGGTTGCGGATTGTATTCTCCCGAAATTATATCATCATTTGGGCAGTTCTCGCAGTCTTCACCAGACTTTCCCTTATCTTCACAAGCTGCCGCGAACAAAACAAATGAAATTATGATTAAATAAAAACCTCTCCACATCATATATAAAATTATTGCAATAAAAATGGATTCTCATACATCGGATTATTCAAAAACACGCTATCGGTCAGGGTGTTCAGAAATGCGATCAGGTCTTGTTTATCGCGCTCGCTCAAATTTAAACGACGTACATTGGGATTTAAGTTTTCTGCAAAATGTCCGCCGGAAGCATAATGATCGATTACTTCGGCCAGGGTTTTAAAACGCCCGTCGTGCATGTACGGCGCGGTTTGCACAATATTGCGCAGGGTCGGCACCTTGAATTTGCCATTATCGAAATGATTACCGTTCACCGCTCCCCTGCCCTTGTCGGGAAAATCGTCCAATATATTGACTTTTTGAATGCCATTGTTAAAAAAATCCTGATCGGCAAACAATGGATCAACGTGGCAATGCGCGCACTCAGCGTGCGGCAAGACGCTAGATGTATCAAAATAAATTGCGAAACCGCGGGCTTCGGCTTCGGTGAGTTGGGCTTCGCCGCGTTTCACCTGGTCAAATTTTGAATCCTGGCTCACCAGCGTCCGCTCAAACTGCGCAAGAGCTCTTATTACTAAATCTTTGGTAATCTGCTCTTTATACTCAATGCCAAATGCTTTTCTGAATAAAATCGGATAGCGCTCGTGCTGCTGCAATCTGGCTTCCGCGATATTCCAGTCCAGATTCATTTCCAGCGTATCCTGCACAGGGTGAATGGCTTGTTCCTCCAAAGTCGCAACTCTGCCATCCCAGAACAAACCTTTATTGTGAAACCCGACATTCGCCAGGGACATCGCACTGCGCTTGCCTTTTCGACCGCCAAAGCCCATGCTGATTGCCTTTCCATCGGTAAATCCGCGCCGTTGCTGGTGGCAATTTCCACAAAAAACGGTGCTGTCTTTCGACAAAATCGGGTCGTAAAATAACATTCGCCCCAGGGCAATGCCCTCTGCGGTCAGCGGATTATCTTCGGGAATAAGCATGGCGGGCGCTCCCGCAAGCACAGGCGCAGCAACGGGCGTAGGTTGATAAGGAACCTGAGCCAGGCTATTGCTCTGTCGGCGATTACAATTGGCAGCCGACAAAATAATGATGAACCCGATTATTCCAAGTATCCAACGCATGTTTATCATAAATCTGCCAGGTTTTGAAAACCCGGCAGATGTTGTCTATTTATTTTATTTCAACAGCTGCTTTCAAATTATCGCTGATGAAATTTGCTATATCCGTATCGTTCGTATGATCGATGGTTACTTTCTTGAAATCCAGGTAGTTACCAGGCGATGCGACCAGCACCCGCTCCAAATCTACCTCAAAATTCAAGCGAGTCGTTTCGCCGGCTTTTACCGAAAATGCCTTGTTAAACTCCTTGGTGCGGTAATAAGGATCGCCGCCAATATGGAAAGTGATTTTGTCCGTCAATTGTCCGTCGCCGTCTGCATCAGCCGTGCCTTCGATTTTGGTGAAAACATAACCCAATGCCCATGACCAGTAATTGTCGCTCAGCGGATGCGTCGGGTCGTAATTTCCGGGCTGCGTTTTGTTCAAAGTTGGCGACACGCCAAGCCCTGCATTCAAGCCAGAATAGTCGCCGGTCGGCACATTTTTAATCCGAATGGTAAAGCCATCCTGCGCGGCTGCATCCGACTGAATCTCTTTAAAATCAACGATTTCAATATCGCTGATTTTTATACTGTTTTGCACTGAAGATTTGAATACACTCAAATCGGACAGGTAAAAGCGGAACAATTGAAACTTGACCGCCATGCCCGCTTCATAAGGATATTCCTTGGCATACATCATCAGCGGCTGGTCGCCGAAAGTGCCCTTGAAATTCAGCTCAAGCACGCCGGTTTGCTCCAGTTGCTTATTATTATCATCACAGCCGAAGGCCAGCAATAACATGCTGCTCGCGACAAGTGCAAATAGAATTTTCTTCATTGGAAAGATTTTTACCAAAAGTAAGCTAATTTGAACCTAAAAATCAGTGATGAAAGTTACTGAGTTTCCAATTCAACTGCAACGACCGAGAACGAGTTTGCGGCGTTATTCATTATTTTTGTCGCCAGCGTTGCCGGAGGGTCGCTTTTTAAATTGACATTTTCAAACCAGGTTAGGTAGTTGATTCTCAAACGGATGCGCACATTGAAACCTTCGAGTACGTTTCCGCTTCCTGCAATCGACAGCGTCACTTCTCGCCGGTATTGTTCGGTAGCAACCTTCAGCAAAGTTGTTGTCGTATCACTCACCGCAGCACTGTTGAACCATTCCAGGCGGTTGAAAACGTAGCCGGTGTCGGCATTTACATACATACCCGATGCACGTAACGGATGCCCGGTTGGCAGGGAAGATGGAAGTGCCTGATTCGCAAGACTTTGCAAACCAAGATCAAATTTTATTTGGGTGAATTTACCTTCGGTGACAAAGGTTCCCAGGTTATAATCGGAAAAAGTACTGCGATTGACCAGGGCAATATCGTTCGCAATCATCGTATCCCGGCGGTCGCCATTGGCTTCCACGATAGTAGTTTCCACTAAGCCCGAAGGGCGCACTTCGGTGCCATCTTCACGCATCAGGCGCACATTGGAAATGTAAAATTGAATATTTTTAACCCGGAAAGCATTGCCGGCGCCATCTACATATACTGAATCATTGTAATTCAAATTTGTTTCACTATCAGCTGTTAATTTGTGAGAAACCGCAAATTTTAACACAGGATAAGTACAGCAATTGGAACAGGCGCGATCCGCATCCACTTCAAAATTAGTGGCATTGATGTCCAGACAGCCTTCGCGGGGTTCGTAGCAACTTGTGGAAGTAAATATTATTAATAATATTATAAAAAGGTGATAGGGTGATGGGATGATATGGTAATGCGAAATTTGTGATTTGCCCTTGATTTTCAATGCGTTAAATTTTAAAAATCCCAGAATAACAAGCTCAAAACACTTGCCATATAAACACATCAGTACATCAGCACACCCACACATTGATCCCCTACTTCCGCTGCTCTTTCTCATATTCTTTCACGATCTTCTTGACAATTTGCTTCACCTGCGAAGAAAATTCCTTGTTTAAAATCCAGTTATAATATTGCTTGTCGCGCGAGAGCACCTCCGCAGCGGGCTGGTTATTATATTTACCAAAATTGAATACGATCGTACCATTCTGGTCGTAGCGCAGCTTTTGGGTAGCATCCACGAAGCGCATGTCGTTGGTAAACTCGTGCAATTCCTGGATGTTTTTCTTGATCGGCGCTTTTTGCACATTGCCGTCCTCGTCCATGTAATCCACGCCTTTGTAGGCTTCCAATTGCCCTTTAAATACCTCGATTGTAGCGCGTACATCCGCCATCGCATCATGAGCATCCTCCATATCCTGATTACAATAAAACTTAAGCGCAGCTTTTAGTGTACGAGGCTCCATTTTATAAAAAATCCTTTGTACATCAATTGTACGGCGGCGTGTGATGTCAAATTCCAACCCAACCCGGGCAAATTCTTCCATCAGCATCGGAATGTCGAAACGATTGGAATTGTAGCCCGCCAAATCCGCATTGCCAATAAAATCATAGATTTTCTGGGCTACCTGCTGGAAAGTCGGCTTGTTCGCCACATCCTTGGGCAAAATACCATGCACCTGCATCGCTTCTTCGGAAATCGGAATGCCAGGATTGATAATCATATTCAGCTCCTCCGGATCGCGGCCGTCGGCGAAATACTTGATGATCCCGATTTGCAAAATACGGTCGCGGATCACGTTCAGCCCGGTGGCTTCGATGTCCAGAAAACAAAGGTCGCGGTCAAGTTTTAAATCCATTTTTTTTCTGTTCGGTGTGTTATGGTGTTATAGTGTTTGGGTGTTCTAAAGTCCCTCTACCCTCTACTCTTTTTCAAACAAAATCTTCAATTCCTCGGTGTATTTCACCTGCAAACTGCCATCCGGTGCGCCGTAAATAAAATAAGCCTCAATTTCAGGGAGTTGCGTTGCCAATTGGTACGCGCGATCCAGCCCCATAATCATAAACGCCGTAGCATAAGCATCCGCGGTGGCACAATCATCGGCGAAAACCGAAGCGCTGAGCAGGCTCGTTCGCTCCGGGAAACCAGTGTCGGGATTGATCTCGTGCCCGTACTTAACGCCCTCCACTTCGTAGAAATTGCGATAATTCCCGGAAGTCGCGATCGAGCGGCCACTTAATTCTACTGCCGTTTGAATCTCGGTCAGCCCGGCTTCCTCTTTGGGTACATTGATGCCAACCGTCCAGACCGTGCCGCGGGCGTTCTTGCCTTTGGCTCGCGCTTCCCCGCCAATGTCAATCAGATAATTCTGCACGCCTTTATTTTCAAGGAGTTTGGCAATTTCATCAATCGCATAACCTTTAGCCACAGCACTAAAATCGAGCTGAACGCTGGCTTTTTCTTTTTTTAAAATTCCGTTTTCCAGTGTCAGCATTTCCATGCCTACAAATTGCAACAATGAATCCACCGTCGCGCTATCTACCTGATTAACAGGCTTTTTAGGCGTGTAGCCGAAACCCCAGTAGTTGACCAGCGGCATCACCGTTGGATCGAAAGTGCCACCGGATTTCTCGAAAACCTCCCGGGATTTTTGCAAATTACCCAAAAAATATTGTTTCCCGGAAACGTCCAGCGACTTTTCCGCCTGATTGAATTGGGAGATGGTCGAAGTCGGGATATACGTCGAAACTTCATCGTTAAAATCCTGCAAAAACTGCTCGATTTCTGCTTGAAAATTGCGATCCAGGCTGTCGCTATAGGTAATTTTATAATATGTCCCCATCGTCTCTCCTTCCAGCGCAATATAGGGTAGCTCAGCTTGTTTCGACTCGTTTTTGCAGGCGCCGAAGCCAATTGCGATCAGAATAAACAGTAATAAACTATTTCTCATTTTACTTTTTAATTTCAAATTTTATTTCTCAGCCGCGCATCCACCGAATACCAGCCGGCGCCTGCAATAGCGGTCACCATAAAGCCGACCATAAAGAGCAGGGCCTTTTCCAGGTTTGAAAATGGCTCGCCGGCATTTGATACAAAAGCGGCAACGCCCATCGTAACAATCAGGGGTATGGAAGCCAGCCGGGTGTAAGCCCCTGCCATGACCAATAAGGCGCAAATTACCTCGGCAAAAACCGCCAAGCTCAGGGAAATCGTGGGTCCCAGCCCCAGAAAATCCATAAATTTAATTTCTTCACCGCCGAACAAACGCATTAATTTTGGCCAGCCGTGCCCGTAAATCATAAATCCGCCAAAAAAAAGACGCAGAATCAACAGCGCCAGGTCATTTGTCTTTGAAAAATTCATGCAGCTATTCTGTTTGTTGCAAATTTTGTTTTGCAGATGTAAAAATGCGGTGTCAAAAGTACAGATTTTTCAACACCTACCTTTCTCAATCGGGAAACTTTAGAAAATGTTTAAAACTTTTCTCATTTTCGGGCGACTTTGAACGCTTGAACCTTGAACTTTAAACCTTGAACTTTAAACTTTAAACTTTAAACTTTAAACCAAAAAAAATGAGCGCTGAAAGGCAATTGCTTTGGCTGGCTTCAATTTTACTGGTGGTGGCGATGTTGCTCAATCTCGGCGTGCAGCCCATTTTCCTGGAGGAGCCGCGCCGCGCGCTGGTGGCCATGGAAATGGCGGAGCGCGACAACTGGTGGATTCCTTACCAACTGGGTGAATTTTATTATAATAAGCCCCCGGTTTTTAACTGGTTATTACTTTTATTTACTAAAATATTCGGCGGTTTTACAGAATACGGGCAAAGGCTGCCCACGGTGCTATCCGTCATCGGTATCGGGTTATTGATGTATGCTTATGGCAGACGCTACGTCAACGCCCAATTGGGCTGGCTCTCAGCATTGCTGTTCGCGATCAGCGGAGGGATTTTATTCTTTTTTGCTACCCTCGGTGAAATCGATTTATTTTACACGCTTGTTACATTGGCGGGCATCTTGCCGATTTTTCATTATTATAAACGAGGACAATTTTACCAGTTATTTATCTGGGTCTATTTTTTCGGGGCGGTAGGCACATTGACCAAAGGGCTTTCATCTATTGTATTTATTGGCTTCTCGCTCTTGGGTTGGTTTTTGTATAAAAAAGAATTTAAAAGATTATTTCATTTACCTCATTTCGTTGGAATTGGCGTTTTTATTACAATAGTCGGCGGATATTTACTGATTTATTCACAATATAATGAACTGTCGGATTATTTATCTATGCTCTGGTCGCAATCGAGCGAGCGCACCGTGATTGACAAAGGCTTTGCACCGTTACTGGGGCATTTCTTCAACTTTCCATTGGATTTATTAAAAGATACACTGCCTGGCTCCTTATTAATTTTATTTACTTTCCGTAAAGATTTTTGGAAGCTTATTAAACAAAATGAATTCCTCGTGTTCGCGGTGGTCATGTTTGTAGCCAATATCCTGATTTACTGGGCATCGCCGGGCGCCAAGCAGCGTTACATTTACCCGCTTTATCCTTTTTTTATCATGGTTTTGGTATATTGCTGGCAACACCGCAGCGAGCTGGCAAGCTGGCGCAGCAAGACTTTTCGCATAATCAGCGGCATCATGATCGCCGTGCTGGCGCTGGGTTCCATCGGTTTGAATTTCGTGCCGGCTTTTGATTTTCTGAATTACATTTTGCCGCTTTCTATTATATCTTTTTTATTACTTGGAGCCGTTTTTTATCTTTTTATAAAAAAGCCCGACTTAACGCTGCCTTTATTAATTCTGGGAACGGTGATTGCACGATTGCTATTTGATCTCACGGTACTGCCCCAGCGGGCCTATGACTCCGAAGCGCAGCGCGATGAACAGTTGGCCCAGCAGTTTTTTGACATTGTGGGCAACAAACCACTTTACATTTATGCCGACAACCGGATTTCATTTACTACCGTCTATTATTTGAATCGCCTGAGAAACAATCCCTTAAAGCGAAATTATTACATCATTCCCGGAAGTTATTATTTCATTGAAAAAGATTGTCTTCCGCTTCCACCGGAGATTTTGATGGAATTTAAATATGAAAAAAGAGATTACGTACTGGTAAAACTGGAAAAAGATCCGAGGTGACATTGTAGCCGAAATGCCACCTCAGATATGCTATTTTTTGGCGCCTTTACCTTCCATGTACTGGACTTTCTCGCCATCCACCATAAAGGTTTGCTTGAAAAGCACCGTGTTATCCATTAAATTGACTTCCAGTTTTACCGTTTCTTTAGGGTTTGAAACCATCGTTCCTGTAAAATTCATGCTTTTTCCATCGGGTCCCATTTCGCCCTCCATCCGTTGCACTCTGCCATTTTCATTGCTAAGTCCGTAAATTTTTTTGGTGGTTGCATCATAATACCACAATTCCTTACTTTCAAAAGGCTTCCCTTCAGGGTCTGTTCCTTTCCATGTAATTAGCATTCCGGCATTATCTGGTGTGGACTCCATCGTCGCTTTTACGGTCATAGCCATAGCTTCGTCAGGTAAGGCAGGCTCCGCCTTGGTAATTTTCATTTCCCAGTTGCCAAAATTAGCGGCAAACGGATTTTTCTTGTCTTGAGCAAAGGTAGTGCTTGCTACAAAAAGCAAGACAAAGACTAAAATTAATGTTGTAAATCTCATGGTGTTTGGTGTTTATATATGATGAAAAGATGTAATAAACGAAGGAATACAGGATGTCGGCCACAACAACCAGGAGATAGTTAGCTATGAAATAAAGATAAGCTACAAAAAGCAAATAAAAAATTATCCAGCTTTAAATCTGAGTTGACCTTATCCGTTTAAAATCCCTTCTTTCTTTGCTTCTTCCTGAATACCATGCAATTGCACTGGTTTGGTCACCTTGCGACGCAAGCGCAAGTTCAAAAATTCCACAAATAGCGAGAAAGCAATCGCAAAGTAAAGATAGCCCTTCGGTACAGCGCCGACCTCGGCGTCAGCGATGGTCAGATGCGCCAGGTGTGCGCCTTCGGCAATCAGCATAAAGCCAATCAGGATCAAAAATGCCAGTCCCAACATTTGGATCGTCGGGTGTTTGTTCACAAAATTGCCCACCGGCACCGCGAACAGCATCATGATCAGCACAGATGCAACGACCGCAATGATCATAATCACCAGCGCTCCGTTTAAACCATTGGTCATACCCACTGCGGTAAGAATAGAATCGAAAGAAAAGACAATATTAATAACCGTGATTTGCACAATCACATTGGTCAGCGTAGAACCTTTACCCCGTTGCACTGCCATCGTTTCATCCTGATGCGCACCTTCCAGTTTATGGTGAATTTCGGTGGTACTTTTGTACAATAGGAACAAACCGCCGGCAATCAGGATCAGGCTTTGCCCGGAAAACCCGCCGTGAATCAGGGAATTTTCCGCTCCAATGTGAAACCAGGGATCTTCCATCGCCACCAGAATTGACACACCAAATAGCAGCACAATACGCATTGCCATGGCCAGAACCAGTCCAATATTGGTGGCGCGGGGGCGCTCCGCCTCAGGCAGCTTATTAGAGGCAATTGAAATAAAAATAATATTATCAATTCCCAGTACGATTTCAAGGAATGTCAATGTGAGCAGACTCATCCATACGCCCACGAGCGAAAAATCAGGCATTACAAATTCCATATAAGGGTAGCTTTTATAAGGTGCAATTTTACGAAAAAGTGTTTGAATATTCCATCATTCCAATATTCCATCATCATCATCCAATAAATCCGGTCGCCGTTCCTGGGTTCGTTTCAAAGCTTGGTCATAACGCCATTCTTCGATCTCAGGGAAATTGCCAGATAACAACAAATCCGGCACGCGCCAGCCCCGAAACTCCGCCGGACGCGTATAAACCGGGGGCGCCAGGAGGTTATCCTGGAAAGAATCAAACAAAGCGGAAGTCTCATCGCCCAACACGCCTGGAATCAGGCGCCCGATCGCATCCACCAGCACAGCCGCAGCTAGTTCGCCTCCGGAGAGCACATAATCGCCGATGGAAATGTCCATAGTCACGTAATGTTCGCGAATCCGCTCGTCGATGCCCTTATAGTGCCCGCACAGCAGGAGAAGATTGCCTTTGAGTGAAAGCCGGTTTGCCAGTTTTTGGTCCAGGCGCTGCCCGTCGGGGGTCATATAAATAATTTCGTCATATACCCGCTGCGCTTTCAAATCATCGATACAATTGGCCAGTGGTTCTGGCATCATCACCATGCCGGCCCCGCCACCAAACTGGTAATCATCGATTTGCTTGTGCCTGCCCAAGCCATATTCCCGCAAATTATGCACCTGCACTTCGAGCAAACCGCGCTCCTGCGCCCGCTTGAGTATCGAGTGCTGGAAAGGACTGTCCAATAATTCCGGAACCACTGAAATAATGTCAATGCGCATCGGGCTTGATTTTTTTCAAATAAACTGCAAATATTGAGAAAAATATATTTCCAACGTCTAAATTCGGCAAGGCTTTTTACCTAAATTTTTGGTTATCAATGTAACAAACGCTACATTTCTTCCGTAGAAAAAACTATTTTCCATAAAACATTGACTATGAAGCGCTTTGTCCTGATTTGTACTATAGGTTATTCCATTCTGCTGTTCAGCGGCTGCTCGGGCTGCGTCCGGCAAATCGCCAAAACCGCTACCACTACTGCTCTGGTCACTGGTGAATCGGTGGTATTGGCGGTTGAAAATCCTGCGGTACGCAATTTCACCATCGCAACAGCCGCGGGTGTAGTGCTGGCGCCAGAAATCAAAAAAGCGCTCTCCCCTACCCTCGATACGCTCCAGCGCGACGGGCAGTTTCCGGAGAAAATTTATGTGTACGTCCCGGAAGGGAATGGTGGAAAATTCATTGCGCTCGATCAGGATTTAAAAGTTATTCAGACTCAGGAAACAATTCCCATCACAACGGCCGGCACCCAGGTAAAGCCCTTATCAGGTGTAAAAACGATCCCTGCCTCCAAATTGGGCATACGCAAAGCGGATGGCAGCATTTACTACCTCAAACCTTTGCAACGGGAGGGAGCGAATCAGATTCAAACGGAGCAAATGAATAGTCAGTCATTCAAAAAACTATTGCAGGAGGCACGCGAACAAAGCAAACCGGCAACAATTCAAATCCAAAAGCATTAACCATGGCTTCGGTGAAACAAGGGCTTGAAAGTCAGCTTAAAACAGAAATTGAAAAAATCAACTATTTACGGGAAGATTATGCCAAAATCTC
>CAZGAU010000088.1:6963-22115 GCA_964523725.1 uncultured Saprospiraceae bacterium | reverse complement strand
GTCCACCGCGATGGATTCGATTTCCTTTCCGCCTTTGAACGCGCCGAATTTCCTGTTCACCTCGCCTACTACATTGCCCGTGCTATCTCCGCGCAATCTGTACTGCCAAAGATAACTGCCGTCCGGACCAAATTTGCGACTGACAATTGCCGAGATTGCGCCTGATCCTGGATTTTTATACAAAGCAATGCCCTATTGGGCTCCGGTCGAATGCTCCTTTAAAAACCTCAATTCCGCCATTGTCAATAAACTCCATCTCCGGTAGTCGAAGTACGCGGATTTTATCATCGTTTCGAAGGGTGAAAACAGCAATGTCCATTGTATCACCGTTAATAACCATTCCATATTCCACGTCGATATTATTGGGGCGCGGAAGATTGCCAATGGATTTTTCTTTTATCATATTTCCTTGTAAATCAAAAACATAAATACCTCCATTGAGGTCACCCTTATCTGTACCCAGAATCAGGCTTTGCATCGGGTCGTCGAAGTTGATCCAGATCGCCGGGTCATCAGCATCCGCAGGGGTAGGATCGGTAATAAAATCGGGCTTCAGCGTATTGGGATTCAATTGATGGCAGGAATAAAGAAGTACGATGGGAAATAGTAAAATCAATTTTTGGAGCATCGCTTTTCGCTTTTCAACAAAGATACCC
The DNA here is from genome assembly GCA_964523725.1 of uncultured Saprospiraceae bacterium. Lineage (GTDB taxonomy): Bacteria > Bacteroidota > Bacteroidia > Chitinophagales > Saprospiraceae > JADJNW01. The sequence goes on along the minus strand of CAZGAU010000088.1, from coordinate 21,459 downwards.
CTTCCCTGAGCATTTGACAAAGGATTAAGTCTATTTTGTTGTAAATCAGGGGTTTGTAAGAAAAGAAAAAGGATGTTACTATCATTGTAATAACATCCTTTCAACTCTGACTTCAGATAGCTGTTAATTTCTTCCCAGCTGCCGCAGGTGCGCTACGTGCGAGGCAATGGCCATGCGGGTCTTGGGATATTCAATATAACGAATACCATATTCGGCGCAAGCCTGCTTGATAATCTTGCTGATCGCCGGGTAATGGATATGCGAGATATTCGGGAACAGGTGGTGTTCAATCTGATAATTCAAGCCTCCCACCAGCCAGGTGATAATCTTGTTCTTGGTCGCAAAATTCGCCGTTGAATTCAATTGGTGAACTGCCCATTCATCTTCTACATGATTGGTCGGTTGTATCGGTACTGCAAAATGTGTGTCTTCCACAACATGTGCCAACTGGAACACGATGCTCAAAACGAATCCTGTAAACATACAATAAATCAGGAAACCAACCAGCCAGGGCATGAAACCAACCATATAAATCGGCACGGCTACAAAAAGCGCCAGGTGCAGGAGCTTGAATGCCCAGAAAGAGATATGATCCTTGAGTGTCATGGGCTTGATCGGCATGTTCCCTACTTTACCGGTGAAATATTTCTCATAATCAGTGAAAAGTACCCAGTGCAGATAGAGCAAAGAATAAGCTGCCCAGAAATAAACATGCTGATAACGGTGTATTTTATAATGCTTTTGCGTTTCGCACATGCGTAAAAACGGTCGGGCATTGATATCATCATCCACACCATCAATATTGGTGAAGGTATGGTGCACGATGTTATGCTTGGTTTTCCACATGAAAACGTTCGCACCCAGGAAATTCAGCGAAAGCCCCGCCAATTCATTCAACCACTTGTATTTGCTGAAACTGCCGTGAGCGCCGTCATGCATCACGTTGAATCCGATCGCGGCGGTCAAACCGCCCAGGATTACACACTCGATAATGGCGAACCAGTAAGCTGGCGTAAAAAACACCAGATGCGTGTAAACCAGAATAAAACTTACCACCAGAATGATGGCTTTGATAAATAATTCATAATTGCCGGTCTTGGCCTGGCCAACCTCAATAAAATAATCATTAATACGCTTGCGTAGCTCTCCGTGGAAGGAATTGGCATGCGTTAGAAACTTTGGTGCTGTCATTAAAAAAAAATTTAATAATTCGACAATTGAAGAAAACGCCTATTTAAATCATAGTGATCCTTAACAAGAAGCGATAAAGGTAAGACCAAAAATTCGAAAATTTTCCTCTTTTATTGGGTCCCTTTACTGAACGGACTCAGAAACCCTTGAAAAGGAAGCTTTTTGCGAGGTTAATTGACGAACCTTTTACAATCTTAAAATTGTAACTTTTTACGATCCCTGAAAGTAATAATAATGTCAGATTGTTCGAAACTGAACGGTGTTTGTCCGAAAACGCGCACCGTATGTGTCTTAAATAACTGATTCTCAATAGAAACAATAATATGGCATAAGAGTTGCACAAAGTGAATCGGATCATTTTTTTCAAAAACATAGGGCTATGATCAAAAGCTATCTGAATATCGCTTTTCGCAATTTGTGGAAACATAAAATTTATTCGCTGATCAACATCGTCGGGCTGGCTATGGGAATGGCCTGCTTTGTGCTGATCGCCTTGTTTGTGCAGGATGAATTAAGATTTGAGGATTTCCAGGCTAAAGCCGACCGCCTGTACCGCATCTCTCCGCCGGATTACGCTCGCACCGCACCATTGCTGGCTCCCACGCTCAAGTCTGATGTTCCGGAAGTAGAAAGCGCCGTGCGTCTGATGCGCTATTATGGCGTGGTTCGTCAGGAGAACCGACAATTCAATGAAGACAAGCTATTTTTCGCATCGCCTGATTTTCTGGATATGTTTTCACTGGATTTTGTGACAGGACCAACCACCCCGAATCTGGAGGCGCCGAATACGATTTTGATTTCCGAAAGCATTGCCCAAAAATACTTTGGGGAACAACCAGCACTTGGAAAAAGCCTTTATCTGGATACGACACAACTCAATGTGGTCGGGGTTTTTCGCGATTTGCCTGCCAATACGCATCTGGCAATCGACATGGTAGCATCTTTTAAAACATTCGAGCAACGCGGCCCAAACCTTGATACCTGGAGCAACAATATTTACTACACCTATGCCTTGCTTCGCGAGGGTGTTTCCGGAGACCAGTTTCAGCAACAGGTTAATTCATTGATTTCCAGGCATGTTCACCCCTTGCCCAATCGGCAGGATTATACACTTGAGGTTCAAAATATCAAGGATATCCACTTGCATTCCAACAAAGACATGGAACTGACCGCCAATGGTAGCATAACGCATGTGTATATTTTTGGCTCTATTGCGTTGATTGTGTTGCTCGTGGCAGGTATTAATTATGTGAATCTGGCGACGGCTCGAGCGACACAGCGAGCCAAGGAAATTGGGGTACGCAAGTCCGTTGGTGCCCAATTTGGGCAGTTGGTGGCTCAGTTTTTGAGCGAATCGGTATTGTTGAGTTTGCTGGCATTATTTGTGACGGCAATCGTAGTAGAATTGAGTCTGCCGGTTTTGAATCAACTCTCCGGCAAAACTATCGCAACGTCGGTGTTACTTCAGGGATTCACTCTTGGGTTGATGCTGGTATTTGCTGTATTCACAGGGCTTTTGGCAGGTATTTATCCTGCCTTTGTATTGTCATCGTTCCGTCCGTATGAGGTTTTGAAAGGAAAAATAAAAACAAGCTGGAATGAATTTCTGATCCGACGGGGTTTGGTCGTGCTGCAGTTTTCGCTTTCCATGCTATTGATCGTCGGGGCTGGCACGGTTTACAAGCAGTTGAATTTCATGAAAGACCGTCCCCTGGGCTTTGATCGGGAACAAATTTTAATTGTGCCTTTTAACTGGAATTCCAGCGTCCAACAGAAATATGAGCTTATCAAGGAACAATTATTGCAAAACCCGAATATTCTTTCCGTGACTTCCTCCGGCGACATTCCCGGCAGAATGGCGACCACCATGAGCTACTGGGCAGAAGGCATGCCAGAAGACGATTCAAGGGGCATTCAGACGCTTTACGTGCATGAGGATTTTGTGCCAACTTATGGCATTGAAATAATTGCCGGCAAGGCTTTTAATAATGATATTCAATCGGACAATGAAGAGGGTTACCTGCTCAATGCACAGGCGGTAGCAGCACTCGGCTGGACGCCGGAAGCCGCCATTGGCAAGCGTTTTAGCGTGGAAAAGGACGGACGTATCATCGGTGTGGTGAAAGATTTTCATTACAATTCTCTGCATCAAACGGTGGCGCCGCTGATCATCGGTATTCGTCCGGAATGGTGTGGCTATTTGTCGCTGCGGATCAATACCGATAACGCAGGACAAACGCTGACTGAGGTAGAGCGCATCTGGAAAGAGCTGGTGCCGGAGGTTCCGTTGGAGCATTATTTTCTGGATGAGGAGTTTAATAATCAATATCTGGCAGAAACTCGCCTGAGCAAGATTATTACAATTTTCTCAGCGCTGGCTATTTTTATTGCAGCTATCGGCTTGTTTGGTTTGGCTACGTTCACCGTGGAGCGTCGCACCAAGGAAATTGCCGTACGAAAAGTGTTGGGCGCCAGAGCCAGCAGCATCATTACTATGCTTGCAAGAGATTTTGGGAAGCCGATTTTGATCTCGGTTTTCCTGGCGGCTCCGGCGGCGTTTTGGTTGATCGATCGCTGGTTAAGCAATTTTGCTTACCATATTCAGATGCCGGTGCTACTTTTTGTAATAGCAGGGTTGGTGGTTTTTGCCATTGCCGCAATGTCTATCAGCTTCCAATCCATCCGTGCCACGCGCGTGAATCCGGTGAAGTGGCTGCGGAATGAGTAGAAGAGCCATCAGGTGTTCATAAACTGACTTACCAGCCGGTGAAAATGATGTACGCCCTGTTCCTGGCTCGGTGAGAAGCGCCCGTGCTGATAAAAGCGCGATTGCAAACCCTTTTGCACGCTTTCCACTACCGTGTCGTCTTCCAGTTCCGTTTGGTCGATGCGATTGACTTCACGGTTGAAAGTCGTGTTGCCAAAATAATACGTTCGGTAGCGAATAACGGTGCGGTTGTGACTCAAAGGTTCCACCGTATTCATCGACAAGCCCCAGGGGTAGAAATTGAGCATTAGATTCGGGAATAGCCAGAAGTAGTAGGCATAGATTTTTTTGCCGTGATCCGGGGCGCCGGCCGGAATGTCGAAACAAGGCTCCCCTTCCTTGGCAATGCCGACTTGCAAATTGCAATAATCGAACATTTCGTACTGATAGTTTTTGAAATCAAGTGCCTGATTTAGAGCAGGATGTACAAATGGAATGTGAAATCCTTCCAGGTAATTGTCGCAATACAAAGCCCAGTTCGCATCTATGTAATAATCCGGGGAATTTTGAGGTGCAAAAGTCATCGAATCCAGTGGAAGCCAGCCAACGCGCTCGCGGATCGGGCGGATCATCTCCTCAAAACTTACCCTGGGATTCAAGGAAACAAACAATATGCCCATCCACTCCTCAAATGGCACCTGATGCAGGTCATCCATCGGAGAAGGGAAATTTTCCACTGCTTCAAATTCGGGCATACTTTTGAAACTGCCATCCAACCGGAAGCAACGCCCGTGGTAGCCACAGGTGAGCATTCTGCCGGCGCCGGGCTCTTCCACAATAATTTTACCGCGATGCGTACAAACATTTGATAAACAACGCGTTTTGCCATCTTTATCTTTGGTAAAAACCAAGGGTTCGTCCAGCACGCCGGGGAGCAGGGTCAGCGGGAACACGCTCATCGGATCGCTTAGTACATTAGCATCCGTCGCGTAAAGCCAGGCAGTGGCGAAGATTTTTTCTTTTGCTTCTTCAAATGTCTCCTGACTTTTGTAAAACCAGCCGGGCAAAGTATTAGACTGGCGAATGTCGTTGTGAATATGGAGTGCTGGCATAATTTCAGGCATTTTCGCAAAGATAAATGGAAGCGTTGAAAGGTTAAAGCGTTTATCGATCACAACTTTTAATAAAAAAATGCTAGTTTAATTAAACTTTCAACGCAAATTGTAGTCCAACTTACAAATTCGCACTTGTGCAGATGTCACGAACCGAAATTAAGGATGAAAACATTCTACAGCTTTTGCAGGATCAGCGGTCGGCAGAACGAGGGTTCAGGCTGCTGATGCAAAAGTATCAGGAACAACTGTACTGGGTGGTGCGGCGTATGGTTAAAGAACATGACGATGCCAATGACGTGATCCAGAATTGTTTTATCAAGATATATCGGAGCATCCACACATTTGAGGGCAAGTCGAAATTATACACCTGGCTATATCGCATTGCGACCAATGAAGCGATCACCTTTTTAAACCAAAAAAAGCGCAAGGCGACCCATTCTATTGATGATGGCGAAATGCCGCTGGTCAATCAGCTACCGGCCGATGAAAGTCCTGATGGTGATGCTTTACAACTACGGCTTCAGAAAGCTTTAATGCAATTGCCAGAAAAACAACGAATTGTATTTGAAATGCGCTACTATGATGAAACACCGTACGAAGAAATGTCGGAGCGACTGGACACCTCGGTGGGCGCGCTCAAAGCGTCGTATCACCACGCGGTGAAAAAAATTGAGACTTATTTTAGAGCCATAGAAATCGGAGAGCTATGAAAAATCAGGATGATGTAAAAAAAGAATTGCAGGAGCTATCTCCGCTGCTGGCCAAGCTGAAGGAAAAGGAACAACCTTTGGAGGCGCCGGAAAATTATTTTGATGCCCTGCCCGATCAAATCTGGGAGCAGATCAAGCTCATGCCGCAACCTGAGCGCGCGCAACCGCAGCCGGGCTGGCGGGAACGCACTTTGCTCGGCTTACAGACGCTGTTGCAACCCAAAGTAGCCATTGGTTTGGCGACCTTCATAGTGCTGATCGTTGCAGGTGTTTTTATTATAAAACCAGGTGTGAAAGATCATTCCGAAGACTTGTTCGCCGGCTTATCCGCAGAGGAAGTGACGGCTTACATGTCGCAAAATATCCATGAATTTGACACCGATCTGCTGATCGATGCGGCCTCGGCTTATCCGGATATGAGCATCTTTATGGGGTCGGAATTTGATGATACAGAGATCGATCAACTATTGGATGAAGTAGTCAAAGATTTGGATGACGAAACTTTAGAGAAACTTTTGTAAAACAGTTTAAATATTATTAGCAATGAAAAAGGCGATCTTAGGAGTCTTGCTGGTGTGTTTCGCGTTCGCGCCGGGCTATGCGCAAGACGATGAGTTGCCCGAGCCTCAGGGGCAATTGGCACAGCGCGTAGAAGCTATGAAAGTGGCTTTTATCACCGACCGGCTCGGACTAAGCCCTCAGGAAGCGCAAAATTTCTGGCCAATCTATAACCAGTACGAGGAAGAACAGAAAAAAATACGCCAGAAGTACCGCTTTTCCAGCAACTTCGCTACCATGACCGACGCCGAAGCCGAGAAAATGGTAGAAGGTACCCTGGAAATGGAGCAGCAACTATTGAATCTGAAAAGAGACTACATTCAGCGGATGCGCAAGGTAATTCCGGTACGGAAAATAGCGATGCTGGGTAGAGTAGAACGCCAGTTTAGAGAAGAACTGGTGAAAAGACTTCAGGAAATTCAGATGAATCGCCCAAGGCGGCGAAACTGATAGCCCGCTATTCGTTTTTTTGGAAATTTTAGCAACCAACGAATTGGCATTTGCAGTTTGCAAGTGCCAATTTTTCTTTTAGTAACGCATTAAATTTTATATCATAACAAAATATTTTTTATAATATTGACTCATAATTAAATCATGTTTTTCACTAAACTTGAAATAAAATTTTTATAAATTATTAGAAATTAGCATCTTAGAAAGTTTCTACCACTCCATCACATAAACCTACCGTTTCATTATTTATATCATCTCTTATGAAGTAAGGTATAGCTTCTTTGGTATGTTTTTGCTTAAATTTACTTGTTGAATCGAGTATTTATCAGAAACGCTAAGTCCGAGTCCTATGAACTTTGAAGAAAACCAGACGATCCTCGATCTTATTACCGAATACGAAACCTCGTTGGAAAGTGGAAGTGAACTTTTTCTGGATGAAAAAACGTATTTCCAGCTCATTGAATACTACGAAAATGAAGACCGTTTCGACAGAGCGCTTGAAACCGTAGAACGTGCACTCAACTACCATTGCTACTCGGTAGATTTTTATATCAAAAAAGCTCAGATACTCATTGATAATGAACAGGATGCACAGGCTTTGACTGTGCTTGAGCAGGCCACTGTATTTGCACCCGCCGAACCTGAGATTGCGCTACTGCGCGCAGAAGCGCTCGCGCATGTGGGTATGCAGGAAGAAGCATTCGACTTGCTCAATGAGTTGAAAAATAATGCCGAAGGAGAAGTTTTGTGTGACATTTATGTCTGCGAAGCCATGCTGTATGAACTGAACGAAGAGTACGAGCGGGTATTTTACGCCCTGAAAGCGGCTTTGCTGGAAAACCCCCGCCACCAGGAAGCCCTGGAACGCTTGTGGCTATGCGTGGAAACGACCCGGAAATACGAAGAAAGCGTCAAAGTTCACCAGGAAATTCTCGATCTCGATCCTTATTCTTACCTGGCCTGGTACAATCTTGGGCATGCTCAATCTTATTTGGGGAATTACGACGAAGCCATCGAAGCCTACGAATACGCTTTTATCATCAACAATAAATTTGAGTTTGCCTACCGCGATTGCGCCGAGCTTTGTTTTGAAATCAAGCAATACCGGAAAGCCCTGCGTTGCTATCTGGAACTGCTGGAACATATCGATTCCGACAGCGATGTGCATTTTTGCATCGGGCAATGTTATCAGCAACTGGAAGATTATGCCTCTGCCCGAAGCTACTATAATCAGGCACTTCAGTCAGATCCGTTGAACGACGAGGTGCTCTATTGCATCGGGGAGTGCCATGCCGAGGAAAAACGCTGGAAAAGCGCGATTCGCTACTATCAGAAAGCATTGCAAATCGAAGATACCCGCGAAGAATACTACGCCGCATTGGCGGAAGCCTACTTTGAAATGGGCGATGCAGAAAAAGCAGAAACCAACTTTAAAATAGCCCTTGATCTGGCGCCCGATCAAATTCAGATCTGGATGCAGTACACCGGCTTTTTGATTGAAACAGATCGTGTGGATGAAGCACTGGACGCCCTTCAGGAAGCGGAAGCATATTCAATTGGCGCCGAAATATTGTATTGCCGGATCGCCTGTCTGTTTGCCCTTGGCCGGCGTCAGGAAGCATTTTACTGGTTAGGTGAAGCGCTGGAAGAGGATTACGACATGCACCGTTCGCTATTTGAAATGATGCCTTCGTTACGACATGATACAGAGGTAGTCTCTTTGATTTCCGCTTATCTGGCCTGATGCAAATCAGGGTAAGACTGGTTATTCCCATTTGCCGTGGAGTTGCTCCCAGGCATGCACCGCCGCACCCACCATGCCGGCATTGTTGAGCAATTGTGCGGGTACAATCTTAGTAGGAATAGTAAAACAATCCTTGTACTGATCGAAATACTTGCTGGTGCCGCCGCCCAGGATAAATAAATCCGGGGACAACAGAATCTCCATTTGTTGCAGGTAGTCGTCAAATCTTTTTGCCCAGGTTTCCCAGGACAGATCTTCACGTTTTTTGGCGCTATTGGAAGCGTACCATTCGGCTATGTGCTGGTGTCCTTTCAGATAAATTTGACCAAACTCAGAGTTGGGCAGGATTTTGCCATCCAGGAAAATGCCTGTACCCAAGCCTGTACCAATGGTGATGAGCACCACTGTTCCCATTTTATTTTTCCCTTTGCCAAAACGCATTTCCGCCATACCGGCTGCATCTGCGTCGTTTAAAACGAAAACTTTACTGCCGGTTGCTTTTCCGAATAACTCTGCCACATCTGCGCCGATCCAGGATTTTTCAATGTTGGAAGCGGTATAAGAAATACCCTTTTTGATCACAGCCGGGAAGCCGCAGCCGATCGGGCCCTGCCATTCCATTTCTTTAACCAGGTATGCGAAAACTTTGGTCATTTCATCAGGCGTCGATGGATCGGGTGTAGGATAGCGTAAGCGTTCGGTTAGCAATTCACCGGTACGGACGTCAATGATGGCACCCTTGATGCCGGAAGCACCGACGTCCACACCCAGTATTTTTTGTTCTTGCATTATGTGGCGAAGATTGATAGGGATTTCAAAAAAAATAATTACTGACTGATAATCAGTTACAATAATAAATAAAAATATGTTCAATGAAGAAATACATTATTTGATGACGCGCACCTTCATAATGACGTCTTCCAACGGCCGGTCGCCCGGAGCCGTCTGCACTTTGGCGATGGCGTCCAGTACCTCCATGCCATCTATCAGCTTGCCGAATACGGTATAATCCTGATCCAGAAACGGCGTACCCCCCAATTCGGTATAAGCATCGCGCTGGGCTTGTCCATAACGAAAACCCTTGCGGGCTTCAAACTGGTCGAGCGTCGCGCGTGTCGTCGGCTGACCATGCACAATATAAAACTGCGAGCCGGAAGATCTTTTTTGCGGATTGACCTGATCGCCCTGACGAGCCGCGGCCAGCGCACCTTTCACATGTACCAGGCTATCTACAAACTCGGCAGGGATGGTGTAACCCGGACCGCCTGAACCTAACTGCTCGCCTGGCTTGGCGTTCCTTGATTTGGGATCGCCGCCTTGAATCATGAAGTTATTGATGACGCGGTGAAAAAGCAAACTGTCGTAGAAACCTTCTTCCGCCAGCTTGATAAAATTATCCCGGTGTTGCGGTGTTGCGTCGTACAGTTCGAAGAGCATGGAACCGTAATTGGTCTCGATTTCTACCAAACATTTATCTGGTGGTTCAATCATAAGTTCTTTGGTTATTGCGCGTGATTTTTTGCCTTTTTTGGCGATCAGTTCTACCTGATACTTGCCTGAGCTTTTATATACATGCGAAGGAAGCGAATCAGTAGAGGTTTTACCGTCCCCGAAAGTCCATTCGTAAGTCTCCGCTTTTTCTGAGTTATTTTCAAAACGCACCTTTGAGGGCGCTTTTTGATCGCCTTCGTGCACAATGGCAAAGTCGGCAACCGGCCGCCCACAAGAGCCAAGTATTGCAGCGCCGATCAGTACACCGGCAAAACGAGCAAATTGTTTTTGCATATCAAAAGATCGTATCATTTTTGTTCAAAAGTTCTTTTATTACTATTTTTCCAAAAATTCCCCAACGTCACCAGTTTCCCCGATTTAACCAGTTCAACCAGTTTCCCCTTTCAAACCTACTTCAAAATCCTGATTTTCATACGAATATCCCGCATTGGACGATTGGTGTTATCTGTTTGCACTTCTGCAATTTTGTCAATTACATCAAGACCTTCCACCACCTGCCCGAAAACAGTGTATTGCCCATCCAGAAAAGGCGCGCCGCCTTCCTCCTTGTAGAACTGGCGTTGCTCTTCGGTAAACTGGATATTGAATCTTTGCTCGATTTCATTCAGCTCCGCATCGGAGAAAGTTCTGCCGTCCACGATAAAAAACTGGGAACCGGAGGATTTGCGCTCAGGATTGACCTCATCGCCTAAGCGAGCCGCCGATAGTGCGCCCTTGATATGGGGCGATTCAATCTCGGCGTCGAGATCATAACCCGGGCCGCCCTGTCCGAGCAGTCGATCCGGCGGTGCATTTTTGGAATCGGGGTCACCCCCTTGGAGCATAAATTCCTTGATGACGCGGTGAAACAGCAAATCATTGTAAAACCCTTCTTTGGCAAGTTTGATAAAATTATCCCGGTGCTTGGGCGTGTTGTTATAGAGCATCACTTTCATCACGCCATAATCGGTGACAATCTCTGCATAAGTATGGTCGCGCTCGCAACTGAAAAGCAAGGCTATAAAGCCGATCAGCAGTAATTTTTTCACAGTCGTATAGTTCTGGTTGAGTTAGCAGAAGCCAAATGCAATGTTTTAATTCGCTGCGCTTTCTGCTTCTAATTCTTTGAAATAACGTATGATGTTAATTTTTAAAACCAGTTCCTGTTCGCGCAGGTCGCGTTTCTGCAATTGGCGTACCGGTTCCCAATGCGGCCAACCTTCGGCGTCGCGGCCGGCAAACTCGTAATACCCTTCGTAGCTCAACAAACGGCACACCGCAATGTGCATCAGATCCTGCTTTTCTTCCTTGGTATATTCCTTTTGCCAGCGCCCCAATTCCTGGATGCCGATGAGAAACAATACGGCATTCAAATCAGGAAGCGCATCCTTTTTGAAGCGATCTTTAATCAAATGCCGCACCCGCAGCCACTCAAAATCCAATTCCCACTCGTCCATATTTTTTTGTTTAATGCCGCAAAGATAAAAGTATTTCAGCAGCAAATCATTTGAAAATAAAAACTTATCCATAACCCTATTACCCCATGACCCTTTCACCCCCAACTCATTCCTCTCGAATCAAAGCCGATACCCGCATGGCTCTCAAGGCTGGGGGAATGGATGCTAACAACCCAATGACGAGAACGGTTGCGGCTACCACCAAAAAATCGATCCATCTGATGCTGATGGGGTAGGCTTCCACGATAAAACTGCCCGGAATAGCCACCAAACCAAAGGTTTTCTGCGCCGCGTAGGTCAGCAGTGCCACCACAAAACCAATCCCGATGCCCAGCAGACAAAGCAAGGCGCCTTCCTTCAAAAAAATATTCCGCACCATTTGGTCGAGCGCACCCATGGCTTTCAAAATAGCGATATCCTGTTGCTTTTCCAGCACGATCATCCACAGTGCCCCCACCATATTAAAAGCCACCAGAAACAGCATCAGCCCGGCGATGGCAAAGCTCAGCCATTTTTCGATATTCATGATCCGCAGAAACGCCTCTTCCTGCTCGTAGCGATTTTTCACCACATACGCCGGCCCCAGCGTGCCCTGAATTTTTTCAATGACCCGGTTTGGATTGAAACCCTTGTGTAGCTTGAATTCCAGCGCGCTCACCTCCTTGGGCGCATCGAGCAGACGCCGTGCAAAATCAATCGAAGTGATGACATACTTATTATTAAATTCCTGCTGATTCACGAACGTACCTACCGGATACACCGACAAGCGCCGGAATTGTTGCTCGAACATGCTCACTTCACGCTTTTTGGTCATATATACGATCAGCGGGGAAAAGAGATCATCCACGTTTACCTGAAGTTTGTTGCGCATGCCGAGTCCCATCACCGCCATTTCCTGTTCGCCTTCCTGGAGTTTGTAATTGCCCTCTCTTACGGTTGAATCGATGCCCGTGACCGCAGCGTACAGTTGATCTACCCCTTTCAGGGTGCCAAAATCCTGGCTGCCTTTATATTCAAAAACCGCCGTTTCTTCAATCGTTTGGGAGACCAGTTTGACGCCCTCGATCTGATATAGCTCTTGCAGCATGGCCGAATCTACCTCAAAAGTTTTACCTTCGGCGGGTAGTACTTTTACATCGGGATTGAAATTGCTGTACATTTCGGTGATCAGGTCCTCGAAGCCATTAAAAACAGACAGAACCAGCAGCAGCGCAGCCGTACCCACCGCGATTCCAAACACCGAAATACCAGTGATAATATTGATCGCGTTGGTCGATTTTTTTGCAAAAAGATAACGACGCGCTATTTTGAGGGATAAATTCATTTCAAAAATTCAAAATTTAAAACCGCAAAATACAAAATGTAAAAGAGAAGCACAGTCCATTCTTTTCAAACCAATGGATTCAATGCTATTTCTCTAATCCGGCATCCATGAAAAAAGTTTTGATCATCCTTGGCACTCGCCCCGAAGCTATAAAAATGGCTCCGCTCATCCGGGAATTACAACAAAAAAACGCATTTTTTGCCCTCAGCGTGTGCGATACGGGCCAGCACCTGGAAATCAAACAACCGATTCTGGATTTTTTTCAAATAAAGCCTGATTATCAACTGGAAGCGCTTGCCGCGAATACAAATTTATCCAATCTGACGAGTTATTTGCTGAGCCGAATTCAAGCGGTTATCGAGCAGTGCCAGCCTGATCTGATCCTGGTACAAGGGGATACCACAAGCGCCATGGCCGGGGCTTTGGCTGGCTTTTACAATCGCGTTCAAATTGCGCACATCGAAGCAGGGCTTCGTACTTACAATAAAAATATGCCTTTCCCGGAAGAAATCAACTGGCGTATCATTACGGAGGTTGTCGATTGGCACTTTGCACCCACTGAGCTGGCAAGAACAAATTTGATAAACGAGGGCATCCCCGAAAACCGGATATTCCTGGTAGGCAATACGGTGGTGGATGCGCTGCATTTTGCTTTGGAGAAAATCAGACAGGAAGAACCGGCGGCGGTTGCTGTGTTGAAAAAAAATATGTTTCCTTTCCGGCAAAGATATGCCAAAATGCTGCTCCTGACCCTCCACCGGCGGGAAAATTTGACTCATCACCTGGAAGAAATCGGTGCAGCGGTGCAGGCGATCCTGACCAAAGAAGATTGTTTTGCCTTGTTTCCGGTGCACCCGAATCCGGCGGTCAGGCACTGGTCGGCAGCGTTGGCGCGGCAGTTGCCCAATTTATTGCTGACAGAACCCTTATCGTACGAAACATTTGTCTGGGCCATGCAATCCTGCGATTTGATCCTGACCGATAGCGGCGGTATCCAGGAGGAAGCCCCGAGTTTGGGAAAACCGGTGATCGTGCTGCGCGCACAAACCGAACGCCCTGAAGCCTTGCAATCCGGGACGGTTTGTCAGGTAAGTATTGATCGGGAAACCATTGAACACACAGTCTCCCGGTTATTGAATCAAGAAGCAGAAATATTCCCGACAGACAATCCATTTGGACTTGGCAACAGCGCCCGGCAGATTATTAAAATCATCCATTCGGTTTTTAAAACCCCATATCACTGAGTTCCATTTCGCTGTACGCAGGTATCATCGCATCTTCTTGCACCCCCGGCAGCAGGAAGTCCTGTTGCAGCAAATTCAGATAATGCTGAATGATAATGGATTCGTCAAACTGGCGCTCCATTTTCAGGCGGGCGTTTTTGCCCATGATCAGCGGTCGATTTTATCCATCAGGATGAATTGCTCCATTTTATCCACGAGGTCGGGTACGTTTTGTAATTCGCAGAGCAAGCCGGTGCGGCCATCGTCCACTACTTCCTGACAACCAGGCTGCTTGGTCGTGATAATAGGCGTTTCCATACTGGCGGCCTCCATCAGGATGCGCGAAAGCCCCTCCCGGTAATAAGAAGGTAGCACCACACAATCGGCCTTGGCCAGAAACGGACGTACATCCACCGTTTCGCCGATGTATTCCACTACGCCTTCGTTTACCCATTGTTTGACCGTTTGGATAGGGATGGAATGAATCCCTTTGGGATCCAGCATGCCAAGAATCCGGAAGCGGGTA
>CAZGAU010000088.1:1665-6863 GCA_964523725.1 uncultured Saprospiraceae bacterium | reverse complement strand
CCGATCCGAAACTGAAACACCCAACGTGCATAGTTTCCTGTAATTGCGATAGTTTTGATTTCCTTTTTCACAATACAATTAAATTTCGTTTTCTTAAAGCGCCTTCGTAGTCTGTTGTGCTCTTTTGTTGGGTTATCAAAGGGTTGCGCTAATCATAGTATGTCTAATGGTGTAAATTTTCTATTACCAGGGAATAGGTGTAAAAAATCTTTTGAAACCTTTTGAATGTGTTGAATACGTGGTAATAGGATAAATTCGGTAAGTAATCCGAACTTACGGGCAAGTTTTGTCGTTTGTGAAGAGTTTCTTAATGATTGGCACAATTTACCATTCTTCTGATAAACTGTCAAAATTAATTATAAATATTTCTCTTTTTTTTGACTTTTTAGTTGTTCGGTGATCTGTTTGACCTCCTGTTCGAGCGAAAGCGGGTAAATCAATAAGGCATCCGGTTCGTCCACGATCATAAAATCTTCCAGCCCCTTGATTACCACCAGCTTATCCTTGGGCGCCTGAATTAAACAGTTATTTACTTCTTTTAATATCACTTCATCCGCGTGAATGGTATTATGATGTGCGTCTTTGGAAGATTCTTCGTGCAGCGATGCCCAGGTGCCCAGATCCGACCAGCCAAAACTGGAGGGAATGGTGTACACGTTTTCGGCTTTTTCCATAATGGCAAAGTCGATCGAAATATCGGGCGTAGTGGGGTAGTTTTTGTCGATAAATGCCTGTTCCTCAGTGGTGTTGTACACGCTGCGGTCTTTGCCCAAAATGGCGTGGATATCAGAGGCATGCTTTTGCATCGCGTCCAGAATGCTGTTTACTTTCCATACAAAAATGCCGGCATTCCAAAGGTAATCGCCACTGGCTACAAACTGCTCGGCTTTTTCCAGGGGGGGCTTTTCGGTAAATCTTTTCACTTTATGCACGCCCGGAGCTTCCTCCTTTTGCTCAAAATTAATATACCCGTAGCCCGTATCAGGGCGGGTGGGGCGAATGCCCAGGGTCAGGAGTGCATGGTGCGAAGCGGTAAATTTCAGCCCTTGTTCCAGGGTGGCAATAAAACTGGACTCATCGAGGATGATATGATCCGAAGGCGCCACGATCATGTTGGCATCGGGGTTCAGCGCCGCCAGCTTAAACGCGGTATAAGCAATGCAAGGCGCGGTGTTGTTGCGCGAAGGCTCCAGCAGAATCTGATTGTCAGATATTTGGGGCAGTTGCTTTTTGACCAGGTCGCGATAAAGTGCATTGGTGACGATAAAAATATTCTCTGCCGGGCAGATTTTCAGAAAACGGTCGAAAGTAAGCTGGATCAGGGATTTGCCAACGCCGAGGATGTCGAGGAATTGTTTGGGTTTTGCCACACGGCTCGCCGGCCAAAAACGGCTGCCAACGCCACCGGCCATAATGGCTACGTAGTTATTTTGGGATGACATAGATTGTGGGTTTGTGTTTCAGATTGCCAAAAGTAGGGCTTTTTTAACAAAAGATATAATGGTACAACGGATTATCGGGGGAAGGGTTGAATGGGGGAAATGGGTTAAATGGGTTAAACGGGGAAATGGGGGAAACGGTGTATTGGTTTAATGGTGTACCGGTTTAACGGTGTATTGGTTTAATGGGGGAAACGGTGTACTGGTTTCTCTCATCTGGCATCTCTCATCTGGCATCTCTCGTCTTGTCTGAAAAGTTGATTACATCTTCTGATCCAGATTTTTGCCGGTTTCAATATGCTGAAAATTGGGAAGTAGTTCGGTGAGTAATTCAATAATGGCGTGCTTGTCGGTGGAGTCGCTCTGGAAAAGATGTTCCAGACGTTGGAAAATGGATTCGATTTGAGAAGGAAGATAAGCGGGTTGGCCTTTGACAACGCCCAGAGCTTGGAAACGCGTAAAATCGACAGTTTCGGCGTCGGTATAAAATTCTTCGTAAGGCTTCTCGCCGGAGGTGTCGGATTTGAAATAAAAAACTGGGTAGAGGGTGGAAGGTAGAGGGTAGAGGGACGCTGCTTTCTCGCGGGCGGATTGTTCAGTACTGCAAAAATCAGGTTCATAACCCAATTCCCGGAGCAAGGCCGTGCCGATGTCGGAAAAAGTTTTCATCTGGGTCGCCGCCAATTTCGGAAAGAAAATATCCCCCGGTTTGCCGAGTATGCAGGCCAGCAGGCACAATTCACCCGATTCCTGCGGAGAAACAAAGTAACGTTTGACATCCAGCGGCGCGGAGAGCGGCTGCCGTTTCATCAGTCGCTGTAGAAAACCATCGGGCAGGCTCCCATTCGAAAAAGCCACATTCGCAAAGCGCGCCGTGGCGATCGGCATCTGTTTGGCGTAAGCCAATAGCACCTCCTCCATCAGCTTTTTGCTCGCGCCCATGACGTTCACGGGGTTCGCTGCTTTATCGGTTGACACGCAGAAAAAATGGGTTGGCGGATTTTCCAACAGCAAATCTAAAAGATGCCTGGTGCGCATCACGTTATTCTCGATCATCGCCTCGATGGAGTAGTGGTCTTTTTCGCTGCGCACGTGCTTGTGGGCGGCAAAATTGGCGACAATATCGAACGGTCCCTCCTGGCGCAGCATTTTAGCAAACACCGCATCGCCGAAGTTGATCGGGTAGGTTTTATAATCCTCGGGAATATGTAACCCCGAAGAACTCCGCAGGTCGCGGGTCAGCTCGGTCAGCCCGTTTTCATTGATGTCCACCACGTACAGCTTCGAGGGTTTGAACCGCAGCAAAGCCTTGACAAACGAGGCTCCGATGGTGCCCGCGCCGCCTATCACCAGTACCGAACGCCCGCCGATACGGCTTTGCAGCAACGTGTGATTCGCCGTCAGATCAGGCTCGAACAAGCTCGTTGAGCGTTCAGTGACGTGTTTGGCGATGAAAGCGGGAAGGTTAATACTGATCATAAGCAGCTAAAGCTTTGGGACGTGAAGGTAAATCTTTGAATACTTTATAATACAGCTGACTCTGCGGAAACACGATCACCCAGGCGGTCAGGAAAATAATCATCAGATCTGTGTACAGCGACACATGCTGCTGGTACCAGACCTCCAGTTCACCCTTGTACGGCGCAATTACGGATTCATAGACCTCTCGCGGTGATAGCTCCGACGCTGAAATAATCTTCTCCTCATCCCGAAACACGATGGAGCCGATACCGGTAATCCCGGGCTTCACATTATAGATCACTTTTTGGATGGGTTCCGGGAACGCCTTAAAATCCACCTCCATTTGCGGGCGCGGCCCCACCAGGCTCATATCGCCTTTGAGCACATTGAATACCTGCGGCAACTCGTTGATCTTGGTTTTGCGCAAGAACCCACCCATCGGCGTTACGCGCGGATCATTGCGCAGCGTGAGGCTGCCCGTGCCCATATTCGGGCTGTTCTTGAGCATGGTCGCAAATTTCCAGATGTAGAAGTATTGATTTTTGTAACCCACCCGCTTCTGGAAATAAAAGATTTCTCCTTCGCCGGTAAACCGCAGCAGAATGATAATGGGAATAAAAAGCACCATTAGAATGGACAAAGCGATCAGCGAGAGCAGAATGTCAATGAGGCGTTTGAGAATTGGATACATTACATTCTATTTAATTTTTAATCCTAACGTTCCGTAGGAACGAATTATAGGTAGAAATTTGAATGGAATTGTATACAGCCGTGCCGTGAGGAACGAATTATGGTAGCAGGATGTCATGTTTCGTATTGCAACGTTCCGTTAGGAACGAATTATAGGTAGCAGGATGTCATGTTTCGTATTGCAACGTTCCGTAGGAACGAATTATAGGTAGAAAGTTGAATGGAATTATATACACCCGTGCCGTTAGGTACGGTTTATCTCAAATAACCGGCACGAAGACGAATTTTGGGTCATAATCGATTTCAAAAGCTTGTAAAAATTCCAGGTATTCTTCTGTAAATGTTTTTATACGATGATGTTCTTCCTGCTTTTGAATATATTGGATCACCTGCGGAACCTGTGATTTTGCATAAGAGAATGCACCGTAACCTTCTTGCCAGGAAAACCTGCTTTCCGTAAATTCTTTTTTATTGATCCATTTGGAAGATTCTCCTTTTAATTTTTTCATCAAATCAGACAGAGACTGATTAGGGCGCATCCCGAAAAAAACGTGAACGTGATCCGGCATGCCATTAATTTGCAATAATTTGTGCCCTTCGTTTTGAAGGATAGCGGTCATGTATTTGTACAACTCACTTTTCCATCCTTTTTGAATAAGCGATTGTCTGTTTTGAACTGCAAAAACCGCCTGTATGTGAATTTGTGTATAGGTATTTGCCATTGTGGAATTTTATAAACCGTACCTCACGGCACGGCACAACTATTCAAATTTGATTTCTACCCATCATCCGTCCCTACAGGACGGGAAGCAAAGGAATATTTAAAGGGCTGATATTCGGGAATAACTCTAGGTTTCAGATAACTTAATTTTTTCCATCGTAGAAATTTGAATGGAATCGTATACATCCATGCCGTGAGGTGCGGTTTATCTTAAAGAACCGGCACGGCACAACTATTCAAATTTGATTTCTACCCATGATCCGTCCCTACAGGACGGGAAGCAAAGAAATATTTAAAGGGCTGATATTCGGG
This sequence comes from uncultured Saprospiraceae bacterium, assembly GCA_964523725.1. Classification (GTDB taxonomy): domain Bacteria; phylum Bacteroidota; class Bacteroidia; order Chitinophagales; family Saprospiraceae; genus JADJNW01. Next base: position 2,240 of record CAZGAU010000088.1, on the reverse strand, counting down.
AATAACTCTAGGTTTCAGATAACCTGATTTTTTTCTCTCACCCCGTCTCCCCATCACCCCATCATACACCCACGCCGGTAAACCGCAGCAGAATGATAATAGGAATGAAAATCACCATTAGAATGGACAAAGCGATCAGCGAGAGCAGAATGATACATTATATTCTATTTAATTTTTAATCCTAACGTTCCGTAGGAACGAATTATGGGTAGCAGGATGTCATGTTTCGTATTGCAGCGTTCCGTAGGAACGAATTATGGGTATTAGGATGTCATGTTTCGTGTTGCAGCGTTCCGTAGGAACGAATTATAGGTAGCAGGATGTCATGTTTCGTGTTGCAACGTTCCGTTAGGAAGGAATTATGGGTATCAGGATGTCATGTTTCGTATTGCAGCGTTCCGTTAGGAACGAATTATGGGTATCAGGATGTCATGTTTCGTATTGCAGCGTTCCGTTAGGAACGAATTATGGGTATCAGGATGTCATGTTTCGTGTTGCAGCGTTCCGTTAGGAACGAATTATGGGTAGCAGGATGTCATGTTTCGTGTTGTAGCGTTCCGTTAGGAACGAATTAT
>CAZGAU010000088.1:0-1565 GCA_964523725.1 uncultured Saprospiraceae bacterium | reverse complement strand
ATGGGTAGCAGGATGTCATGTTTCGTGTTGTAGCGTTCCGTTAGGAACGAATTATAGGTAGAAATTTAAATGGAATTATATACATCCGTGCCGTGAGGTACGGTTTATTCTATGCGTGGCGGCTGCCGTCCGTTAGTGTTTGAGCGGAGCGAGTTTAACGGACTAGCGTTTTTTGGTTACTTTTTGAGGCAATGTCAAAAAGTAACAAAGCAAAGGATTAAAGAACTGGCATTAAGCCATATAGCCAAAAACCAAAGAAAATAACGAGGTAAAGCTATGAAGAAGTCTCTTGTCATTTTGGAATCACAGTCTGGTAAGCATTGATAACAGCCTGAATCACCCACTCCACCTGCGCCTCACTCAATCCATTATACAACGGCAGGGTGATCTCCCGGGCATAATTCGCATACGTCACCGGATAATCCTCCATTTTATAACCCCGGTCTTTAAACAAAGTCAGCATGGCCATCGGGATGTAATGCACGTTCACGCCCACGCCCTGTTTGGCAATTTCCACAATGATGTCATCGCGCTGCGCCTCGGTAATATTTTTTATACGCAGCATGTACAAATGACAGGATGATTCTTTTTCCGAATTTTTAAAAGGCGGCAACTGCGCCCAGTCGTATGGTGAGAAAGCCCGGTTGTACTGCTCAAAAATCCGCTTGCGGTCGGGCAATAATTCCGATTGATATTTTCGAATCTGCGCCAGGCCAATCGCTGCACAAATATCCGGCATATTCACTTTCAAACCCTGATCGATAATATCGTAGCGCCAGGCGCCGGGCTGATTTTTTTCAAAGGCGCTTTTATTCTGCCCATTCAGGGCAAATGCCTTCAGGAATTGATACTCCGCCTCATTGTCAAATGGCGCGGGCAGGTTCAGACAAATCGCGCCGCCTTCGCCCGTGGTCACGTTTTTCACCGAATGCAGGGAGAAAACCGTCGCATCCGCCTGCTGACCATTGGGTTTGCCTTTGTACCTGGCTCCGATGGAATGCGCCGCATCGGACAGCACCAGGATTCGACCCAGCTTTTCCTGCCGTTCATGATTAGGTTGAAATAGCGCTTTTATTTCATCATCATTTACCAAATCCAAAATCGCATCGTAATCGCACATCCAGCCACCTACATCCACCGGCAAAATCGCTTTGGTGTGGGGGGTAATCGCACCCTTTATCTTCGATACATCGATATTAAAATCATCGCCCACATCCACCATGACCACCTTCGCGCCGATGTTCATCGCACAAAGCGCCGTGGCACTGTAGGTATAAGCCGGAATAATCACCTCGTCGCCCGCGCCGATACCGTACCAGCGCAGCATCAGCATGGCCCCGGAGGTCCAGGAATTGACGCAGAGCACCGGCGTACCGCTCAGTTGACTGATCTCCGCTTCGAGTTGGCGCACTTTAGGCCCCGTGGTCAGCCAGCCGGTATTGGTCAGGCAGTCGTTGACCTCGGCGATGACGTCCTGGTCGATCAGGGGAAGGCAGAAAGGGATGGGTTGCATGGGTGAAATGGGTTTTACGGTGTATCGGATAACGGTATATCGGTTTAACGGG
>CAZGAU010000087.1:17174-22400 GCA_964523725.1 uncultured Saprospiraceae bacterium | reverse complement strand
TCCTCCGGCCCGTTCTATCCGGTTTCGGGTTCTACCAACCAGCTGGAAGCAAAAATCGATTATAATGATTCGACCCATACGCTTAATGCTTTCGATTTTGAAGTTTATTTACATTCATTTGTAAATAACCTGGGCAATCAGAATCTGCTTGCGGCACTTGGCGCTGCCAGTTTTTATCCTTACATGAGCTTCGAAAGCCGCCGTATTAAAGAAGAAAGTGATCAACTTGTAATAAACGGCACCTTATATTTTCGCGGCATTTACAACCCCGTCACCATTTATGCCCAGCGTAATGATAATAATGATGCCATAAAACTAAACGGCGAATTTACACTCAATGTACGCGATTATTACCCAATGGCTACGCCTCTGAATCGTTTGCCAACTTACGTGAATATGAATTTTCAGGCTACATTTGATAAAGATAGTGTAATAAAAAACACAGAAGACTAACAAAAGTCTCATGAATTTTATTTCAAAGGCCCGGTCTCTTTCAATTGACCGGGCCTTTGTCCTCTATCGTTAAACATCTGTTAATGAGCCTCTTTTGAGTCTTTCCACACAACTCTTGCCTTCCCAAAAATGTATTATTAGCAACACTGGCGGTATTTTGAAGGATTTTATATTCAAACCGCCCAAAACATTATTGCCATGAAAACCAGATTATTATTTAGTTTATTAGCCACGCTTTTGATAGCCGTATTGCCAATAAAAGAAGCGATTGCACAGGATTATGATCCTGTTTCACAAATGAGTTACCGTATTTCATCGGGTTATTATTATCCGAATGAAGGTACCACCAGTCAACTGGATGCGACAATCGATTATAATGATACGACCGGCGCGATAAATTCCCTGGATTTTGAAGTCTATCTCTTTTCTTTTCAGAACAGAATCGGCAACGGCAATATCCTGGCCTGGCTAGGTGCCGCCGACTATTTTCCGAATATGTCATTTGAAAGCCGAAGCGTAAAAGAAACTGAAGATGAGCTTGTTATAAAAGGAACGCTCTACTTCAGAGGTCGCTACAGCCCGGTGACAATCACAGCAGAGCGCAGGAATGAAGACAATGTAATGATTTTGGACGGACGATTCACGATTACGGTAAGTGACTATATCATGTTTGTGGGCGGACGCCCTGAACTACCAACTTATGTTAACATGGATTTTAATATGATTTTCCCTGATATAGAGGAAGGTCAATAAAGATTTAACCGAATGAAGCAAGCCCGGCTATTATATCATGTGGTCGGGCTTTTTTATTATAATACGTTATAAAAACTTAATTTTCGCTCCACATTTTTTAAAAAAGCAGCTTCAAAAATATCTGCAAACTCCAGATCACGATGATGCAGCCCACGCCGATCAGCATTTGCTTTCGAGGCAATCTTCCGGCTAATCTTGCCGCAAGCGGCGCAGCCACAACGCCTCCCAGCAATAACCCCAGCGTCACCTGCCAATGCTGGAGTCCTAATACAGTAAAAAAAGTAAGCGCGCTGGCCAGGGTAACAAAAAACTCGGACAAACTCACTGAACCAATCACATAGCGCGGCGTTTTCCCTTTGGTGATAAGGGTTCCCGTGACCAATGGGCCCCATCCTCCTGAGCCAAAAGAATCGAGAAATCCACCTGCACCGGCCAACCAGCCGACGTTCTTAATTTTTTGCTTGACCGCACTATTCTTAAAAGCTTTGGTAAGAATGCGAATCCCCAGAATCATCATGTAGATAGCTAATAAAGGTTTTACAAATTTAGAACCATGTCCATCCAAATACATTAATAATAATGCGCCAAGGACTGCTCCTATGATACCCGGTATCAAAATTGCCTTTAATAATTTTTTATTTACATTACCAAATTTATAATGACTGTACCCGGAAGCCCCGGCAGTAAAGATTTCTGCGGTATGAACGGACGACGAAATTGCCGCCACATTTACATTCATACTTAATAAGCCAATCGCCGAAGTGACGCCGTAACCCATGCCCAGCATGCCGTCCACCATTTGCGCCAAAAAACCAATGAGTAAAAACGCCCAGAATTGCGGCTCCACCTCCTGATGTAAGCCAGTGGCAAATATGATATTGGCAAATAATAACACGCCAAATGCAGTGATCGCAATGGTAGCAATGCGTTTCCAGTTGCGGGCCGCCGGCGCATCCGGCTCTTCACCGTTGATTGCGAGGGATTTAGTTAATTTGTTCAGCGTTTTTACTTTATCAGCAAAATCGCCATTTAGTCGATCCCGGATCGCGCGCATATTTTGTAATAATTCATCCAACTCGTTGGGTAACAGCTCATTCAGCGTTTCTTTCAGGCGCTTGGCGATGGTCGGCGACTTGCCGTTCGTGGAAATGGCTATTTTTAAATCCCCTTTTTGCACAATCGACCCGAGGTAGAAGTCACACAAATCAGGCGTATCCGCTACGTTAGCCAGGATTCTGCGTGATTCCGCCAGCAATTTGATCGAACGGTTCAACTCTTTATCGTCGGTGGCAATAATGACAAAGTTTTTATCATCCAGATCGCTGGGATCGAAAGATTTTTCATGCAATATTACATGCTCAAAATTAGCTACGAATGCCCGAATCGCAGGAATAATGCGCTCCCCTACCAACGTCACCCGCGTGCGTGGACTGTTATTTAGTATCGATGTAATCTTTTCAAGTCCAACATTACCACCGCCCACGATCAGGATATCAAAGTTTTCAAATTTGACAAAAATCGGATAAAGGGCATTGGTTGAAGGAGTTGTCTTTATGATTGTTTCATTCATCTTTATTATTCAAATGAAAACTTTTACATTTAATATTTTGCGGTTTATCACGCATGAAAATTCAAACCATGCGTGGTCGCTTTTACATAACCTTTACGAATTACAAAATCGCCAAAACGCTCGCCCTCAAAGCGTTCTGAGGCATATCGCTCAATAATCGGACGCAATTCATTTAGTATGCCTTCCTCATCGAGCATTTCTTTATACAATTTATTAAGTCGCTCGCCATTAAAAGCAGCACCCAAATAAAGATTATAATAACCTGGGGATTTGCCTACAAAACCGATTTCACCGAGATATGGCCGACCGCAGCCATTCGGGCAACCCGTCATCCGAATGATGATCTCATCTTTGGCTAAACCATTGGCAATCAGCAATTCATCGATTTTGTCAATAAGGCTTGGCAAATAACGCTCGGCTTCCGCGAATGCCAGAGAGCAGGTCGGCAGCGCTACACAGGCGATAGAATTCAGGCGCAAACCGGTTTTATTTAGTTCCGGCAGCACTTTATAATATTCTAATAATAACTGTATCACGAGTTTATTTTTCTCCGAAATACCCCGAATCATAAGATTCTGATTACCAGTCAACAAGAAATCACCCTCGTGAATTTCAGCTACTTTGTGCAAAGCGGTTTTTAGTAAATAACTTTCGGTATCTATTACACGACCGCCTTCAATAAATAATAAAACATTATGCGTACCGTCCACATTTTGCGACCAGCCAAATACATCGCCGGAGCGTGTAAACAGATACGGCGCCACCGGCTCCAACCCAAAGCCCATGCGTGTTTCAAGCTCTTCTTTAAAAACTTCTAGCCCAATCCTGTCAATCGTGTATTTCATCCGCGCCTGCTTGCGGTTTTCACGGTCACCCCAGTCGCGCTGAATGGTGACAATGCTTTCCACGGCTTTGATCAGGTTTGCTCTCGACACAAAACCCAGCACACTCGCCAATCTTGGATAGGTTTCCGGCATCCCGAAAGTCATACCCAGGCCGCCACCCGCAGCAATATTGTAACCAATGAGTTCGCCGCCTTTTTCAATGGCAATCAAGCCAATATCATTGGAAAAAATATCGGTATCATTATAAGGTGGAATTGCAATGGCAATTTTAAATTTTCTTGGTAAATAAGTTTTGCCATAAATCGGCTCTTCTTCCTGATCTTCAGTCGTTTGCAATTCCCCATCGAGCCAAATTTGGTGGTAAGCCGCCGTTTTAGGCGTCAAATGCGCTGAGATCGCCGCCGCATCTTCATAAGTTTGCGCATGAATGCGCGACTGGCTTGGGTTCGGATTGCACATTACATTCCTGTTTACATCGCCGCAGCCTGCAAAACTGTCCATTAGCACTGCATTAAATCCCTGGATCGTTTGTTTTAAATCTTTTTTCAAGACGCCGTGTAACTGAATCGCCTGGCGAGTCGTGAGTTTGAGCGTGCCGCTGCCGTATGTTTCCGCCAATTCATCGAGGCGTAGCCATTGCTCTGGCGTCACCACGCCGCCTGGCACCCGCACGCGAATCATGAATGAATACAGGGGTTCCAGCTTCTGGCGCTTGCGTTCGCTTTCCAAATCGCGATCATGCTGCTGGTACGAACCGTGAAATTTAATCAATTGGGTATCATCGGGATTGATCGCGCCGGTAATTTCATTTGCCAGGCTTTCTTCCAGCGTGCCGCGCAGCAGGTTACTCTTGGCTTTTATAATTTCAACTTCGGATAATTTTTTCTCCTCAGACATTTACTTGTTATTTAGTTAGTACATCAGCAAATCAACACATTAATACACATCCTCTAAATATCTCCGCTGTTTCTTTAAATTCTTTACATACTCAACCGCCTGCGCCTCGGAGACATTCTTTTCTTTTGCAACTACCTGAACCAGCGCCTTTTCTACATCCGGCGCCAGGCGATTTTTATCACCACAAACGTAGAACTGCGCACCATTTTCCAACCAATCGTACAATTCACGGCTGTTTTGCAATAACTTATGCTGGCAATACACTTTCTCCGCTTGATCGCGTGAAAACGCTACGTCAAGCTTCGTCAAATTGCCTTTTTTCAAAGCCTGCTGCCATTCGGTTTGGTACAAAAAGTCGGTTGTAAAATGCGGATTACCAAAGAAAAGCCAGTTCTTGCCTTCTGCGCCCTGCGCCTCGCGTTCCTGCACGAACGCCCGGAATGGCGCAACGCCAGTACCCGCACCTACCATGATAATTGGCGTGGAAGGATCATGTGGAATTCTGAAATACTCATTTCTTTCAACAAAAACCTGCATGGATTGCCCGATGGCAAGGTTATCCGCCACGAAAGTCGAAGCTGCGCCGGTGCGTTTGCGCCCTTGGGTTTCATAGCGTACCGCGCCAATGGTCAGATGTGCTTCCTCCGGGGCGAAGCGCAGGCTGGAAGCCAGTGAATACAGACGTGGCTGCAATTTCCTCAAGGTGTT
>CAZGAU010000087.1:15535-17074 GCA_964523725.1 uncultured Saprospiraceae bacterium | reverse complement strand
ACCTCCGATTCAATTTTTGACAACACCGCTTCGATCCAGTTATTCGCATCTTCTTCAAAATCCACATCGCAATCCACGCGGTCGAAGATGCGTTTTGCACCTAATTTTTCGAGTTGAATGTCAAAATCCTTACCCGTTTGGCAAAACTGCACGTAACTCCGATCACCCAGCGCTAAAACTGAAAATTTCGTATCGCTCAACTTTGGCGCCCGCATCGAATGGACGAATTCGTACAAAGTCTCTGCCGCCACCGGAGGCTCGCCTTCACCGTGCGTGCTGACGATCACCAGCAAGACCTTTTCATCCTTGAGCTTCCGCCCTGAATAATCGTTCATATCCGCCAGTTGCACCTCAAAACCGCGCGCCTTGGCTTGATCGACTGTCTGTTTCGCCAGCTTTTTACAATTGCCTGTATGTGAACCATATAGCACGGTCACCGTCGGTCTTTCCAAAACAGGAGCCGCTACCGGAGCCTCGCCCGGCATGACAAATGCTTTGTCCGTTTGCTGCGAAGCCGAATACAAACCATACAAATAGCCACTCAGCCAGAGTTTCTGCTGGTCGTTGGTATCAGCGGTGAGTTTTTTTAGTAAATTTTGATCAAAGCCAAAGACGGATTCTACAGTTTTCATTATTATTCTTTTTAAACATGGCGGGTTTTAAAAACCTGCCATGTTTTCTTTTAGAATGCGGTTTCCGTAAACAAGTTTTTTAATTCGATTCGGCGGCTAAAGTCCGCCGCTACACTTTGCAAACCAACCACCTCCCCCAGCACAATCACCGCCGGTGATCGAATCTCCTCGCGTTCAGTGATTTCTGCAATATTTTCAACGGTGCCAAACACATTCTTAGCCGTTGGCAAAGAGCCTTCCTGCAAAACCGCAACGGGGAGTTCGCGCTTGCCATTTTTTTGAAAAATCTCAGTAATTTCAGGCAGTTTGGACAAGCCCATCAGTACCACCACGGTAGCATCCGACTGCGCCGCCAAATGAATATCCGGCGACAAAGAACCATCAGACGCCGTAGCCGTCACCACCCAAAAACTGCGACTCAAATTGCGATGTGTTACGGGAATATTCGCCAAGCCCGGCACGCCAATCGAGCTGGAAATCCCCGGAATGTACTCCGTATCAATGCCATGCGCCTGCGCGTACTCGATCTCCTCGTAGCCGCGACCAAACACAAATGGATCGCCGCCTTTGAGTCGAACGACATGTCTGTGTGCTTGCGCGAATTTCACGATCAACTCATTGATTTCCTGCTGTTTGTAAGATTTATAGCCCCGGCGTTTGCCCACAAACAAATGCGTTGCCTGCGGTGCGTGCTCCAATAAACCCGGATTTACCAGCGCATCGTACAACACAACATCCGCGGATTGTAATGCCTTCAATCCCTTGATTGTCAATAGCTCAGGATCGCCAGGACCCGCGCCGATTATGGTTAATTTTTTCATTGCAAAATAGTGTTATGGTGCGATGGTGTTATAGTTTCTATTACACCCCATCATCTTTTTTACCCTTGAACTTCGAACCCTTGAAC
>CAZGAU010000087.1:0-15435 GCA_964523725.1 uncultured Saprospiraceae bacterium | reverse complement strand
CCCATCATCTTTTTTACCCTTGAACTTCGAACCCTTGAACTTCGAACCCTTGAACTTCGAACCCTTGAACCTTTAAACTTTCTGAGCTTCCTGAATCATTCCCCCCGCCACCGTCTGTCCGGAATTTTCATTGATCAGAATAAAAGCGCCGGTTCTACGATTTTTGCGATAAGCATCAAAAGCCAATGGCTCTGCGGTTCGCAGCCGCACTTTGATCAGATCGTTGAGTTTGATGGAATTGGGATTTGGAATATGCTCATATGTTTCAATGTCCAGTTTGTACTCGATTTCACGGATCGCACATTTCACCAAGGCGCTGTTGTGTTGTAATAAAAACTTGCCGCCTGCTCGAAAATCAGCATTGTCGGTGACGCAAAGAATGGCTTCAAACTCCTGAGCAACCTGAGGCTGATTGTCACTGCGCACGATGGTATTGCCCCGGCTGATGTCGAGGTCATCCTTGAGGTGAATCACTACCGCTTGCGGTGGAAACGCTTCCTGCACTTCCTGCTGGCTCACTTCGATTTTCGTGATTTCCGAAGACAAGCCTGACGGAAAAACCGTCACCCGGTCGCCCACGCGATACACACCGCTTTGGATTTGCCCGGCGTAACCGCGATAATCGTGCAAATCATCACTCTTGGGTCGAATCACATACTGAACCTGAAAACGCGGATCTTCGTAATTTCTATCCGATGCAACTGCCACGGTTTCCAGGTATTCCAGCAAAGCCAGGCCTTCGTACCAAGGCGTGTAAACCGATTTTTTCACCACGTTGTCACCCGCCAGCGCACTCACCGGAACAAAGGTCAAATCCTTGAAATGTAATTCATTACGTAATTGTAAAAAATCAGATACGATGTCATTAAAAGCCTGCTCGGAATAATTGACCAAATCCATTTTATTAATACAAACCACCACGTGCGGGATGCCCAGCAAGGACGCAATCATCGAATGGCGGCGGGTTTGCTCCACCACGCCATTGCGCGCGTCGATCAGGATAATCGCCAAATCGGTATTGGAAGCACCGGTGACCATATTCCGGGTGTACTGCACATGTCCCGGAGCGTCAGCGATGATAAATTTGCGGCGCGGCGTGCTGAAATATTTGTACGCCACATCAATCGTGATGCCTTGTTCGCGCTCAGAACGCAAACCATCAGTGAGCAACGACAGGTCGATCTCGCCTTCCGGCAAATTCCGGCTCTGGCGCTCGATCGCCGCCAGAATATCCGACGAAACCGAGCTGCTATCGAATAACAGGCGACCGATCAAGGTGCTTTTGCCATCATCCACACTGCCGCAGGTAATAAATCTTAGAATATCCATTTATGTTAGACTTTAGATATTAGACAATTAGATACAATCGTACTTCGTAAATCGTACTTCAAAAATATCCATTCACTTTTCGGTCTTCCATGGCTGCTTCGGAGATGAGATCGTCAATCCGGGTGGCGCCACGCTCAGAAATCCTGGTTTCAATAATATCCTGGATGATGTCGTCAATCGAACGCGCTTCACTCCGCACAGCGGCGGTACAAGTAGCATCGCCCACCGTACGAAAGCGCACTTCCGCTTCAACGATTTTATCAGTTGGTTCCACGGTAATAAAGGGCGTCACCGCAAGTAACTGACCTCCAGCCAATTCCACGCACTCCCGGCGATGCGTATAATAAATCGAGGGCAACTTGATATTTTCGCGGCGGATGTAATTCCAAATGTCCAGTTCGGTCCAGTTGGAAATCGGGAACACCCGGATATTCTCGCCTTTGCGGATTCTGCCGTTGTAAATATTCCACATTTCCGGGCGCTGGCTTTTTGGATTCCACTGCCCGAAATCATCGCGGTGGCTGAAAATGCGTTCCTTCGCACGTGCCTTTTCTTCGTCGCGCCGGGCGCCGCCAATGCAGGCATCAAATTCAAATTCCTCGATCGTATCCAGCAAAGTGTACGTCTGCAAAGGATTCCGGCTCGGATACTTGCCCGTCGGATCTTTCAAATGATGCTTTTTGATCGAATCTTCGACTTTGCGTACGATTAATTTTTCACCCAACTCCGTCGCCAGTTTATCGCGAAAGGCAATCACTTCCGGGAAATTATGCCCCGTATCAATATGCACCAACGGGAATGGAAACTTGCCGGGACGAAACGCTTTGAACGCCAGGTGTACCAGCGTAATTGAATCTTTTCCACCCGAAAAAAGCAGCGCCGGACGATCGAACTGCCCCGCCACTTCCCGCAGGATGTGAATCGCTTCTGCTTCCAGTAAATCGAGATGGTCGAATTGTTGTTTATTTATATTCATAGTTAATTTTTATTCAAGTGTTTATTTAATTTAGGCTTGCGTAATGCCAACTGCCTCCTGCGTGCTATGTAAGCCGCATTCTTTCTTCGAAGCATCTTCCCACCACCAGCGACCGGCGCGGAAATCCTCGCCCGGGCGGATCGCTCGCGTGCAAGGCGCACAGCCAATACTCACGAAACCCTTGTCGTGCAAGGGGTTATAGGGGATACCGTTTTTATTAATAAATTCCCGAACCTGCTCGTACGTCCAGTCGAAAATGGGATGAAATTTGATGAGCTGATGCGCTTCGTCCCATTCTAAGTCACTCATATCCTGACGATTAGGTGACTGCTCCGCCCGAATGCCCGTGATCCAGATCGCCTGCCCCGCCAAAGCCCGGTTCAGCGGTTCTACCTTGCGAATATGGCAGCAAGACTTGCGATTTTCCACCGATTCGTAGAAGCTGTTCGGACCTTTTTGGCTCACAAACGCCTGCAAAGCTTGTGTATTCGGGTAATATGCTTCAACAGACTGACCATAGCGCTCCACCGTGCGCGACCAGGTAGCATACGTCTCCGGGAAAAGCCGCCCAGTATCAAGTGTAAAAACCTTGATCGGCAAGTTATTTTCAAAAATAAAATGCGCAATCACCTGATCTTCAATACCAAAGCTGGTTGAAAACACCACCTGATGCGGGTATTTTTCTGCCAAAATCGCTAAAGATCGGACCATACTTTCTCCATTCAGCTCCATGCGTAGTGTGCCGAGCATGCTTTCGGTAACTATCATATTCGAATTTCTTGGTTAATAAAAAAGTAAATGGCTTTCGGGAAGGTTAGAGCTTTGAATAGTAATTACGTGGTTATGAAGACAAAACTAAACCAGTTTTATACTTTTGGCAAGTTTTTATTAAAGAAACAACGTTTATTTAACTTTTCACTAAACAACATCATTACATCCGTAAATATGAACCTACTTTCATATAATATCACAAATTAAATATTAAAACACCTGAGAACCAAGTGTTTTAATCATATTCATGCAAACAGTATCCAATATGGAAAACATTTACCAAGCCAGTGTTACCTCCATGCAAGCCGACATTTGCGGGAATTTTTTCCATTTATTCTGGCTGCCATATTTATAAAAATGCGTTGCGCCCACCGCAGGGATTGTAACCGGGAAGCCAAGTTGTGAGCCTTTGCTGCTGGCATATACCCACTCGGCAGAGACTGCAAATGCCTTTTCTACCTGAATCTGGTAGGCAGACAAATCCACTTCGACCCAGCCGGTTTTACGGTTATTTATCTCCATAATAATATTTTCATGTAAAATATTTACTCCAGGCTTCCCGCCATTGAGATCATATACATTTACACGGAATCGGATCGTATCAAAGTTATTACGCGTAATGTAAAATCGAAAAGTTTGCAAATAAGCAGGCTTGCGGGTATGAAACTTCCGCCCGATCTCTGATCCCAGATTCTGATTAGGGCGATTCTGAATGGCAAGATTGGTCACCATTTTTGCATCTGCATTGATATTTCCCTGTGTATCAAAGTTTTTAAAGCCGGGCTTCACCAATACTTCGGGCAAAGTCAAACTGGTTGGCATTAATTCAATTTGCAGGGGCAATTTTCGCCGGGCATCAGCAACCGTCAGCGTATAACTAATAAAGCCAATACTGGAAGAACGAATTGAATATGAATCACTTATATCTTGTGGTAAATATAATTCAAATGCTCCGTTCAAGTCAGAAACCGTACCATAAGTGGTGCCGACCACGCCAATATTGACATAAGGAAGCGCTTCGCCGGTATTGACATTCACTATTACACCGGTGATTTGCGCCTGAATATGAACCGTCAAAATTAATGCTATGATGAAACTTGCAATTTTCATAATAATTATTTTTTAAATAATGGTAAATAAAAGTCGGAGTCCACCCATTGCGAGGGTGGATGTGATACTAAAAATTATCATACCTCGTCGCCAGTTTTCGGGCGCGCTTGTAATCAAAGCAATAATACCGTACACTAGTAGTAAGCCCAGGGTAAACAAAGGAATGCGAAGCATGGGATTATAATTTTGCACCCCGATCATATCGCTAAGCGGGTAGATATTACTAATAGTTAGGTATGTCGCTGCTTCCAGCAAATTTGACAGCAAAAACATGATGATAAAAAAGTAAAAAAGTAAATGCTTTTTGATTTTGGTTTGCAACAGAACCCAGCCACCCAGCGCCAGCAGCAGATTTGCCATGATGCCCGCCATACTGACGTAAAAGTCCTGCCAGGACTCCAGCGCAGCCACTTTCTCTTCGTTTACCGGGTACGGATTGGCATTTGCAAAATGGACCGGCACGTACAAGTTTATTATATCTTCTTTACAATCGAAATAATGATAGGCCAGGCTATGTCCAAGTTCGTGCAACCATACCGTACTATACATGGCTGTATAAGCCAAGAGGGCGTAAGTAAATATTTTTAATAACTGCTTCATAATTTCTGGTTTTACAACATTTACATTTCTGCCTTTTTATTTACCCAGAGTTTGTCTTTGGTGATGCGAAATCCGCCTTCTTTTTTGCGCATGCGAATGGTGATGACAATGGATGCCGCAATGGTCAATACCCTGAAAATATTGGCATACCAGCCACCTGCTGCGTTGTCCGCTATTTCAAAAATGATCCACCAGGCATTCATAAATAAATGTAGGAAAATGGAAATCCAGAGGTTATCATTCCATTCTATGTACAGCCAGGCAAACCACATGCCACCCATCGCCGTTACCGCAAAAACAGCCATAGCGCTGCCAAAATCGTGCGCCTGATATAAGTGTAAAGAGCCGAAAATCAACGCATTAACCAAGCCTGCTGAAATATACCCCCAGCCACCGAAACGGTATAATTGTCCGAACAAGAAACCGCGATATAATAATTCTTCAAAAATCGGCGCAATGAGAATACCATAAAAAATATGCTCAAAACCAACAGGAATATTAAAGTTATTCGCTGCGCCATAACCAATTAACATGGGTAAGGTCATAAGGAAAGCCCACCACAAGCCCTGCCCGAAGCCGCGCCGCAAGCCCCAGGCTTCCAGCAAGTTTCTTTTACCTCCGTGGATAATCAGAAGCGCTAACAGTACGGTAAGCAATGGAAATATTTTATTCAGCAAAATGCGCAACCAATCTTGCTTGGGTGTAAAAAAAGTGGGCATGAAATATTCTGCCAAAATGTAAAAAACAAGAACGATGATCGTAATAAAAGTTCTGCTCCGTTTCATGGCATCATATATTTTAAAAATGATTTGCGAATCGTTGACGGAACAAAGATGTGATGCGAAAAAAAGTGGTGCAAATTAGTGTGGGCAAGCGCAGGATTCAGGGAAGAAATGCAGCCCAGACTTGACGAAATGCAGGATTCAGGGATGAAATGGATATTGGATATTGGTGATTGGTGATTGGGAGGTGCCTTCAAACCGGCTTCGCAGAGAGCCGCTGGCGGACTTCCTGAATTTTATTCCTGGAAATGGGAATAGATTCTACTGGCACAGCGAAATTAAGTACATAATTTGGAGATTTGCCATTGATTTCCAACACCTTATCCATATTCACAATATAAGACCGATGTACTTGTAAAAATTTTTTATCGTCCAGCTGGTCGGCCATTTTAGAGAGCGTACTGCGCAACATATGGCGATCAAGACGCTTTTCTTTTTGTAAAAATAACTCCACATAATTGTCCGCCGCCTTTAGAAACAGGAGTTCCGAGCGATATACGGTCAGTTGTTCGTCTTTATTTTCACCGGTAAGCACAATGATATCCGGCTTGGGAGCTAGATTTTCGGACAACGTCTGCTTTTCCAGGTAATTTTTCACCTGCATATATCGAATTGCCACAATCAAAGCCACCGGAAACATTGCCGTAGAAAGGGCAATGCCCATAAAATAAAAATATCCGGAGAAAGAAAGTCGGCTCCCGATCGTTGCAAAATGATAAAAATAGGTCGCTGTAATGCTTGTAAAAATAATCAGTCCCAAAACGAACAATTCCTTTCTTAAACTCCAGTGCTTTGAATGAAACCATGGTCGAAACGTCAGGCGTGAAACCACAATAACGGTGATCGCTGTAAAAGTAATGACAAAACCATAGCCGGCGAGCAGGAGCAATTTATCAGGATGCTGGAACGTATAAGTCCCAAAAGGCTGGAACATCGCCAAAATCAAAAACACCGATAGCCCGAGCAGCGTTGATCCAATGTAAAAGTGTCCCGGAGAAGTTTGTGGAATATTTTTATTAAAAATACTCGTATCCATTAACTTGTGTCTTTTCAGATCGCGAAGTTACAAAATCAGCCCAAATGTAGGAATTTTGTAAAAATCGACTTTAGACTTGGGAAATAACCGCACCCGTGCGAACTTTATATCCTGAATAAAGATTATCAAATTCATAATCAACAAATTAACCAAGATGATTCGCTACAAATTATTACTTCTTCTTACACTTACTTTTGTTGTAAATCTGAGCATTGCTCAAAAAAGCAAATCCGATGCGCTTCAGAATCTCCGCGTAGATGTGGTGTATCTGGCTTCTGATCTGCTTGGCGGCCGCGAAACCGGCACCGAAGGCGAAAAACTGGCGGCTCAGTACATCGCTTCGCGTTTTGAACAACTTGGCTTGAAACCCGCAGGCAGCAACGGCACCTGGTATCAGAGTTTTGATTTTAAATATAACCCGAATCCCCACGCTACCAACGGCGGCGAGGATCGTACCGGCAAAAATGTACTCGGCTTTATCGACAATGGTGCGAACACGACCGTTGTCATTGGCGCGCATTACGATCACCTGGGGCACGGTGATTTCAGCTCGCTCGCCACAAATGATCATTCCATTCACAACGGCGCAGACGACAACGCCAGTGGGATTGCTGCGCTCCTGTATATTGCCGAATACCTGAAAACTTCGGGTAAGGTGAAGAATAATAATTATTTATTCATGGCTTTTTCCGGGGAAGAGTTGGGGCTGGTCGGCTCCAAGTTTTTTGTCAACAACGCCACGATCGAGCTGGCGAATGTCAATTACATGCTCAACATGGACATGGTCGGTCGCCTGAACGCTGAAAAAGTCTTGTCAATCAATGGAGTAGGCACCGCTCCGCTCTGGAAAGAAACCTTGGAAAAAATCAAAGTTGGCGGTATTCAAATCGTGACCACCGAATCGGGCGTAGGTCCATCCGACCACACTGCGTTCTACATGGCTGACAAACCCGTGCTGCATTTCTTCACCGGTCAGCATACCGACTATCACAAACCCAGCGATGACGCCGAAAAAATCAACTACGACGGGCTACTTGATGTGAGCAATTACATCATCGCTCTGATTGAAACACTTGACAGCAAAGGCAAGCTCGCCTTTACCAAAACCAAAGACGAAGACCAAAACCGCCGCGCAGCCGATTTCAAAGTGACCCTCGGTGTGATGCCCGACTATGTGCACAATGGCGATGGCATGCGCATCGACGGTGTACTCGACGGACGCCCGGGCGCCAAGGCTGGTCTGCAAAAGGGCGATATTATCCTTCAAATGGGCGAATACCCTGTGAAAGATATCTACGGTTACATGGAAGGCTTGAGCAAATTCAAAGCCGGCGATAAAACAACCGTGAAAGTGAAGCGCGGGGATAAAATTGTGGAAGTGGAGGTGACTTTTTAAAGTTCAAGGTTCAAAAGTTCAAGGTTCAAAAGTTCAAGGTTCAAAAGTTCAAGGGCGACTCGATGTAATAATCAGCGGGTTGCTCTTGTCATTTATTTAGTGAATATTTACATTTAATATCATGTTTAGGGCGGTTATTTAATTTTATCTATTCAGTTACTCCAAAGTCTATCATCTATTGTCTTTTTCTGACAAAGTTTTCCTATTTTCACCCTGCACCAAAATCCTGGAATCATGCGCCCGATTTTCATTTGTTTAATGCTGGTAATCAGTATTTTCTGCTTTTCGCAAAACAATGCCATTCTTCTACAAAACGGCAACCTCATTGATGTTCTCACCGGCAAGATTAATAACAACGTTTCCATCCTGATCGAAGGGGAAAAAATTACCCGGATTGGTAAAAACATTCAAGCGCCACGAAATGCGCAAACTATTGATTGCCAAGGCAAATGGCTCTCGCCGGGGCTAGTAGATGCACATATTCATTTGTTCCAATCCGGCGGTTTGTACACCCGCCCGGATGCGTTTGATTTGCGAAAGTACGTGCCCTACGAGCAGGATCAGCAGTGGATTTTGGATAATCTCAACGATTTGCTGCGCCGTTACCTGCGTTGTGGTATTACGACGGTGATTGACGTGGGCGGACCATTGCGTAACTACGCTTTACGCGACCAATACAATCAGTACCCGGCTTCCCCAAAGATTTACCTGACCGGGCCGTTGGTTTCCACCTATCAACCCGAGGCTTTTAATCTCGAAGATGCGCCTATCGTAAAGGTCAATTCCAAAGAAGAAGCTATCGCTTTAGTTCAAAAACAGTTACCCTACAAACCTGATTTTATCAAAATCTGGTACATCGCTTCGCGCAATCTGACCGCCGAAGAAAATTACGAGATCATCAAAGCTACCATCGACGAAAGTCATAAACACGAATTGAAAGTCGCGGTACACGCCACGCAACTCAACACCGCCAAGCTCGCCGTGAAGGCTGGAGCCGATATTTTGGTGCATAGTGTGGATAATCTGAGTGTGGATGAGGAGTTTGTAAAAATGCTGAAAGATAATCAGGTCGCGTACATCCCAACGCTGGTGGTTTCTGGCAATTACTCGATCCCCGCTGGTGCAAATGAGCGAATATCCAATTACGATTTTGAGCTATCTAATCCCTTTCCTTTGGGTTCTCTATTTGATCTAAAACACCTCGACGAGCCGCAGATGCGAGCCCGCATGCAGGAAACGCTGCCCGCTATGCGCAATCGCAACACCATCCGGGATTCAATTATGCAAAACAATCTCAAAAGATTATTTGATACCGGAGCGCTGGTGAGCACCGGTACCGATGCCGGAAACGTGGGTACCATGCACGCAAGCTCCTACTTTTCAGAACTACAAGCCATGCAGGAAGCCGGACTGACCAATGCCGAGATTTTAAAAGCCTCTACCATCAATGGCGCCAAAGCCTTAGGCAAAGAAGCACAATTCGGTAGCCTGGAAGTGGGCAAGCGCGCAGATATCTTGGTATTGAATACCAATCCTTTAGAAGATTTGGACAATCTATTGGATTTGAATTACCTGCTAAACCGTGGTCATTTGATCCAGCCGGATACACTCATTCAAGTTACGCCGGAAATACTCGCCCAACAACAACTCAATGCCTACAACGCCCGCAATATCGAAGCTTTCCTGGAGCCTTACAGCGAGGACGTAGAGATTTACAACTTTCCGAATGAACTGATTTACAAGGGAAAAGAGCGGATGCGCACCAACTACGCGAATATGTTTGAAAACACACCCGAGCTACATTGCGAATTGGTGAACCGAATTGTATTGGGCAACACCGTCATCGACCAGGAGCGAGTAACAGGCTTTCCCGGAGACCAAGTGATCGAAGCAATCGCGATTTACAAAATAGAAAAGGGAAAGATCGCGCAGGTTTATTTCCTTAGAAAATAGCTTTTATTAGGTCTGCAGGCAATCGGTAACCGGAGAAAACTACCGGATACCAACGTAATACCGATCCATATATAATTTTTCCGCATAATTTAACACTGCTCATTATCAGATAGATAAAAAATATATTTATCTTTAGCCTCGACTTGAGCTTTCTTTTAAAAAACCCCGTCAGGCATTTACATCCGCAGGTATTAACGCTTCTTAGTCTCAAATTTTAAAAAGAACAATATGAAAATCCATATAAGCGTCTGTCTAACAACGATTTTATTTATATTTCCTCTATTCACCCAAGCCCAAAACAGTGCTATGGAATGGTACAACAAAGGGCTATCGACGCATAATGCATCGTTGCAAATCGAATATTTTACCATTGCCATCCAGCTGAATCCCAAATTCACGGATGCTTATCACGCCCGCGCTTCGGTCAAGTCCGATCTCGGCGACTACGAAGCTGCTATCGCCGATTTCGATCACGCAATTAAAGCCGACGCCAAGAATGTAAACGCATATTATAACCGGGCAACCTGCTATTTTACACTTGGAAGATACGCCGAAGCCATTCAGGATTTTGATAGGGCGATCCGCCTGAAATCCGATCATGCTTACGCCCTGGCAGGAAAGGGTTGCGCACTGGTAATGCAGGGAAAGTATGAAACCGCCCTGAAATCACTCGATCAGGCTTTATGGATCAATAGTGATATTCAAAGCGCCAATAATTGCAAGATCGAAGCCCTTAAAAAACTAAACCGTACCAAGCCCATCAACCAGATCAAAAGCGAGCAGCTGATTGTCAATGCGCCAAATGCTTCCAGTGGATCCCCGCGAGCCGTTGAAGTTGCCGAACACAGCGCCATTACGGTAGGCAACAGTGTCAATACAGCCTCCAGAAACTATCAGCTCACTCAGGCGACCAGTCTGCGTGAGGGTTCTCACCATACTACCGGCGTGATTCTACGCTTTAATGCCGGCGATGAAGTGGAAGTAATTGAAAAAACCGACCGCTGGTGGTGGAAAGTTAGCTATAAAGGACAAATCGGCTACGCTAAAGCTGCGCTTTTGAAAAAGGTCAACTAGTACTCAGGTTTTTTCTGGCAAGTAAATGCCGGGATCTTTATGGAGATTGGACGTTCAAACATATTGAAAGCGCCGCGCGTTTTAATTTGTACAATAAGGTACATCTATCATGGGCTATTACATTGAATCAAATGAATCTATTCCGGCGGGCATCAAAAGAGTAGCCGGCGAGCAAACGGATAAGGCGGTGACCGGTTTTCTTGAAAAGGACAATCAAGACGAAGCTATTCATAAAGCCCGGAAACACCTCAAAAAATTGCGGGCCCTCATGCGCCTGATACGCGATGAACTGGGTGAAAAAGCCTACAAAGAGGAAAACATTTTTTACCGCGACTTGGGCCGTGCCCTGGAGGGTCTTCGAGATGTTACTTCCCTCCTGGAAACCATCAGATTACTCAAAAATCGCTTTGAAGATTATATCAAACCTGAAACCTTCCAGCCTCTGGAAAATTATCTGCTCGACGAGCGCGCAGCTCTGAAAACCAAACAATTACAAAATGGCAACCGAATTAAAAATGTCATCCTTGAACTCCAACAATCCTCCGGACGAATCGAGCATTTGCCTATTGAACCGGATTGCTGGGAAGAAGTACTCAGCAGCGTAAAACGAGTGTATAAACGGGGATATGATGCCTATCATAACAACCTAAACGAACCTACCTCCGAATCGATGCACGAATGGCGCAAGCGGGTCAAGTATCTTTGGTACCATCACCGTTTGTTGCGAAAGGCCTGGCCCGAAATTATGACCGGTTTCAGGCACCAATGCAAGGATTTGAGCGATATGCTGGGCGACTATCACGATCTGGCTTTATTAAAAAACAAAATGGCTGACATTCAGGTGCAACTCCCGGGCGAAACGGTGCAGGTGCTGGACGCGCTGGCAAGCAAGCAGCAAGAAACCTTGCTTGAAAAGTCTTATCTTCTGGGGGAACGTATCTATGCCGAAAAACCCAAAGCTTTCAGCCGCCGCCTGGAGCACTACCTGAACGCGTGGCGTCGCGAGCGCAACACCATTACGCCCAAAAAGGAAGTGGAAATAGCCGATTAATGCTTCATTAAAGCCCACTCAAGCGCATCTAAATCAAATTCCGTCATTCTACCCACTCATTACCCAATTTCAAAGTAGAATCGCGTTGTTCAAACAGCAAGCTCCGGCAAAAAGCCAGGTAATCCTTCACTACTAGCTTAGCCTGAACGGCGTTGGTTTTAAGCTCCTCGCGTTCGGGGGCGCTGAGGTTGGCCAGCGCCAATGAATCCAGAAATTCTCCATTGAGAAAACTCAAGGTTCGAAGTTGTTTTTGCATGGCGAGGGCGGTTTTGTCGGGATGAGGTTGGGTAAGATTGGCTTTTGCCGTTAAATAATAGGAATCAGCGTCCTTCAAGAATTGCCCAATACGCAGCAGACGTCTGTCCAGCGGGATAGAATCATTGACCAGCATCACTTTTAATGCTCCACCTAAATTATACACCGAGGCATCCGTTTGCAAGGTATGTAATGTTTCCAGTTGCTTTGTAATGCGTTGTTCCAGTTGAGCGTAAAGGGATTTGTTGTTTGAATTTAGGCGTTCGGGACCTATTTTTTTAAGGCGAGCTAAATATTGTTGTAATAAAATCTGTTGTTTATTTAGTTGCCCGGGATGAATGATTTGGAGAATATAATCTGTACTAGAAGCAGTATCAGAAAAAAAGAGATTTTCCTGCTGAATATCTTTTTCAAGTCTTTTAAAAACAGTATTCGGATTGCGATCATAAATAAACCAGGCAGCGGCTACTGTTGTGGAAATCAACAAAATAAGCAGAATAACGCGGAGCATCCTGGAACGGGTGGTTTTACTCATGACACTTTTTCGCCGGTTTTTTCTTCTACAATGGCTTGAGCCAGTTCCAATTGCTCTTCCAGGCTAAGATGAGTATTGTCTATTTCGACCGCATCATCGGCTTTGCGCAGGGGACTGGCCGCCCGGGTGGAGTCAATGCGATCTCGCTCGCGCAGGTTTTGCAATATTTCCTCGAAGGAAACCTCGTTTCCTTTCTTTTTCAGCTCGGCGTAGCGGCGTTTGGCACGCTCTTCAATATCCGCCGTGACAAAAATTTTCACCTCCGCATCCGGGAATACGACGGTACCAATGTCTCTTCCATCCATTACGATCCCTTTGTTTTTACCCATTTCATGCTGTTGCTTCACCATTTCGGTGCGTACGGCTTTGGTGGCAGCCACCTGGCTTACGTACTCGGATACACGCATCTGGCGGATTTCAGATTCCACATCCCGATCGTTGAGGATGGTACAATTCCCACGCTCATTGCGCGTAAAACGAATGGAAATATCCGCAAGCGCTTCACTTACTGCATCGGCATCATCAATCGGAACATTATTTTCGAGAAAATAGAGCGTCACCGCTCGGTACATCGCACCGGAATCAACGTAGATATAGCCCAGAGTCTTGGCCAAAGACTTGGCAATCGTACTTTTTCCAGAAGCGGAGGGGCCGTCAATTGCAATGGTTATTCTTTTCACGTAGAAAAATTTGAACACTTTTTTCAATTCTTATCGCCAAAGATAAGCCTTCTCATTCCAAATGGCGGCATAGCATTTGCCATAATTTATGGTAAGGAATGACTTCCAGTTCAGAGATTTTACCCCGGTAAAAAAAGCGATTGTCCTCTAATTTTTGAAGATACCTATCCACACTTTTTAGTTTATCCATTTGAAAATCAGCTTTTTCCAGCTGGTATAATAATTTCACCATAGCAGTGGCACGTTCGTAGCCATCTTTTGTGAGTTCGTAACGGGAAAGCTTGCGTAATTGTTCCAATAATTTGGGAATGGCAGAATAGTTTCGGCGAAACAGTAGAAACAAAATTTTCAGCACAGTATGATGAATCGTAAGAGTGACGTATTTTGCAGGGTAATTGACCGGCTGGTTGATAAAATCACTGAATTTGAATGCTTTACGCCGCTGCCGCAGCAATAGATTGGGATTCATATCCTCCACTTCGATGAAATAATGGAAAAAAGCTTCAAACAACTCCCATTTTTCACGCCTCGCTTCGTCGAGTTTTTTAAATCCGGGCGAATCTGCCACTTTGTTAAACACTGCCAGAGCATTAATCATGTTTTCGGTATGCAACGAAAGTAAAAGGTAATATTCCATAAAGTCGAACCACTCCATGCTATCCGGCTGCAATTCACTAAGCAATTCCTCCGCCTGGGCTTTGCCTTCACGGTATTGTTGCAAATGCAGATACACGGCAAATTTCTTGATCAGAAAATAAGATTTCCGGTGTTCATCAAAATAATCGGGATTGCTGCGCAGATAATCTTTTGCCTTCTGGATAACTTCCAGTATCTCTTCATAAGCTTGTAATAATTCATAATATAATACCCAAACAGCATACATATGGTAATGTACCTGAGGTGAATCTGTTTTTTCGGTCAGGCTGATAAGCTCATTACCAATTTGTTCGAGATGGTCCAAACCTTTTTCTTCAAAAAAGCGAGTTTGATAGGCAAGTTCTGCCTTCTGGCTCAGTTCCTCTGCCCGGATTTCTATTTCCAGCACTGGAGTAAACTGTTTCACATAAGCATTATATTCTTCAAAAAGCTTTTCATTTTCATCCAGTACCGCCTGCTCTCGCAGCAATTGCGCAGATTTGACAACTAAATGAGTAAAGTGAAATTTGAGTGCAATAGTCAGAATTTGCCGAGCCAATGAAATAGCCGGCGTTCGGGCATCATAAGCCAGCATAATTTCTACTAGTGCCCATTCTTTGTTACAATTAAACTGAGCCTGGGCGCGATTGGAAGTCAAAGGTGCATTGACATCCAAGAAAAAAAGGGTATTGTACAACCTGCGTTTGAAGCGGGATTTGAGCTGGCGGTATCTGGCATTGCCGGCCTCGGGTTTTCCGTACAGGATTTTTGCCGCTTCCTGGTCGGATGCGATTTTGCCAGTCATCAGTGCTTCGTAGAATATCCCAAACTTACTGTCCTTGTTTTTTAGAGTCTGCTCGTCCAGGATTTCAATTTTCGCGATCTTTTTTTTCGTCAGAATTTGGACTATTTCAAGCAGGTTTTTCATCTATTTGGCTTTTGGCCTCAAATATGAGTAAGTAAAGAGACACTTAAGTTCAAATAAAATATTTTATAAGGATTTGATTATCAGATTAATTTGACTTTCGATAATCGACTGTTAAACGGTCCGACTACTTAATTTGCTATACTGCAAAATAGAAAAATAAAAAAAGGTTTCACAATGAAAAATTGTGAGACCTTTTTTGATATCGCGATCCGCCGTTCGAAAAAACCGGATATTTATTCCATTGGCCAGCGTTTTTTCAGTAAAAACTGGCGGTTTAGTACTCGTCTTCGTTGAATAAAAAATCGTCTTTGCGTGGATAGTCG
>CAZGAU010000086.1:2932-22416 GCA_964523725.1 uncultured Saprospiraceae bacterium | reverse complement strand
TAGCGCGCCGCCTTGCGCCCGCTCTTTTGCGCATCAAGCGTAAAATAGCGTTTTTCTGATTTGGACATCGCCTGGATCAATTCAAAAAGATCGCTTTTGCTCTTCATAACTTGCCGGAGTTTTGTCATTCAGACACTTCAAAACATGTTTTTTGACCGTTCCATAACTCAAAAATACCGTTTCCTGACAAAAAAGTAGCGCTTTGAAAAAAAATATCATTTTTTTTTCTTTGCTTAGAAACCTAAAGTTTGGTAAAATTTTTTAAATCTGCAAATTATTTCCTGCTATCAAAAAATAAAACACAAATATCTATTTATCAATTATTTAAATAGCATAAAAAATAAAAATTCAATATTCAACACCCAATATCCAACATCAAAAACCCATTTTAGAAACTTAAACTTACCCCATTCCCTGGTTTTGTTCCCGAATGATTCGAAAGTATATTTGTAGTGTAATCAGAAGGATTACATGGTGTAAGAAAAAAGTCAAAATGTAAAATGTAATAAAAGTCAAAATACAAAAGTGTAGATGAGAAGGCGTTTTTGACTTCTGCAATTCAAAGTTTTACATTTTAAATTGAAAAGGATCTGGTTTATTTCTCAATCTATCTGTCCTTAAATTCCAAGACTCACTTAGCTTGATTGGACGGTGAGCGACAAAATGACTTGCCGTCCGGTCTTTTTTGGAAAGCCGGCAGAATTTGAGAACGGGCAAAAGCGCCCGAACATACTATGATAAAACGATTTTGTTCATAGGGCAATTCGGAAGCCCTGTCGCCCTGGTGCGCAGGGCATTTTTCACCGAGTTCATTGATAAAAAATACCGATAGTTTGCCGCACTAGCAATGTCCACCAGTGCAAACTATCACTTACGGGGGCAGGCACGAGGATTTTCTTGTGATACCTTTTACAATCCAGGGTTCATCGCCTATTAACTAAAGATTTGCTGACGAGATTTTTTTCTGCCCCCCGATTTTGAAGATATAATTCGTGGCAAAAGCGCCGCGGAATCCAAGAATATAGGGTGTTTTATTTTTCAGAAGGGCAATTGGAGATAAGTAGATAGTTGCTATTATTCCGGGCTGGGTAGTTGTGAAAGTATAACTGCCCAGTTTTCTTTATCTCTGGAATTTTGTATCATCCAATCCTCCTTTCACCCCATCACCCTAAAAAGAGAATTTGTTATTAGCACACACTATATCAACACTAAACCCCAGAGACCAATTATTTATAGCAGTGGAAGATAAAATTGAAGCGTCAGTTGTGAATAATAGTATCCAAACAAACTCCTGACGATCAGCCTTTTATTCTTTCACTGCTTTTTTATTTATTGCTCTATACAAATCTTCGTAATACAGGGATTCTCACCGAATACAACCAGAATATCATCTTCCAGAAAAACTTCATCCGGTTTCACTACGCCAATCGAGGTCCACTCCGTAGTACGCACACCCAACAGGTTTTTACGGCTCGTCTTGCGCAAAATAGTGACAATGTTGATGTTATGATTCCGGCGCGGATCTACTTCCAGCACTGATTTTCCGACAAACTCCTCAGGGGCTTTGATTTCAACAATAGAATAATTCCGGTCAATCTCAAACGATTCGATCGCGATTTTCAGGTTCAATTTCTTGGCCAAACGCTCGGCGGAATCCTGCTCAGGGTGTGCAATTTCTTCGATACCCATGGCTTCCAGCACATTATCGTGCGTTGACGACAAAGCCCGTGCAATAATCCGGCGGAAGCCTGAAGTTTTCAGCACCGCTGCAGTCAGGATCGAAGCGCCTTCGTCTTCACCGATCGCAACGATGGCCAAATCGGTGTCCCGGATCGGTAATTGTTGAATAGCCGCAGGATTGGTCGCGTCCAGCGCAACCGTGTGCGACATCTTATCCTTCATCATTTCCACCTTGTCGTACGACTTATCCACGCCGATCACCTCATGGCCCATTTCTGAAAGCTGGATGGCCAGTGCTTTACCAAAATTTCCCAAACCTATAACGATCACTTTCATTTTTTCTAATCTTTTGTGCCTTTATACTTTAGTACGAACACATTATAACACCAAAACATCATCATGCCGCTTTTAGTTAATCAAAATATCTTCTTCCGGATAACGTATATGGCTGGTTTCCAGTCGTCTGAGCATTCCGATAAGTAGGTTGATAGCCCCCACCCGACCGATAAACATGAGTGCAATCAGCACCAGTTTGCTCTCACTGGTCAAACTAGGCGTAAATCCCATACTCAAGCCCACCGTGCCGTATGCAGAAAAACACTCAAATGCAATTCGCAGAAAATCTGCTTTGCTCGATTCTTCAAAAGTAGATATTAAAAATACGCCCAAACCCACAAAAACCAAGGAAAGACTCACGATCGCCGAGGTTTTGCGCGCCGAGTAATCGGAAATGATGCGCCGCCCAATGGTAATTTTTGTGCGCCCTTTGGCAATGCTGAAAATATTGAGCGTAGCAATAGCAAAAGTACTGGTTTTGATACCGCCCCCAGTGGACGCCGGAGACGCACCGATCCACATGAGCAGCAATACAATCATTAAAGTTGAAATATGTAAAGAGCTAGTATCTACTGTATTAAAACCTGCAGTTCGGGGGGTTGTAGCACCAAAAAACGCAGTAACGAGTTTACCAAAAAACGATGTATGCTCTTCGAGGGTATTATCATATTCGGCAAACAGGAAAAAGAGCGTGCCAAATACCGTTAATATAATAGTAGTGTAAATAACTATTTTAGAATTTAATGTAACAACCCGCGGGCGTTTGCGGTAGTTTCGTTCCTGAGTGATATATTTTTTAAATGCGTTGATAATTTTTTCCCGAATGTAATCCATTACATTAAACATGATATTATAACCCAGTCCTCCAAAAATAAATAATAACGCTACTATGATGTGAATCGCATAATTAAACCGGAAGGTAGGTTCGTAAAGACTGTTGGAAAGCGTAGAGAAACCGGCATTACAAAAACCTGATATAGAGTGGAATACAGCGAAAAAAATGCGATCTCCGTTATTCGGAATAATATCTTTGGGAATATAAAAATAAATTAATAGTGCACCGATTCCTTCCACAATTGCGGTAAGCGCAACGATATTCACCGTAAGCCGGAAGATATTGCTTAGCCGGTCGGAACTGACAAAATCCCGGACGAAAAGGCTCTCTCGAAAAGACATATTTTCCTTGAAAAAATACGCAAAAAACGAGGTCAACGTGAGCATTCCCAAGCCTCCCGCCTGAAACAACAACATAATAATAAACTGCCCGATGGTGGTAAAATCTTTGCTGATATCTACGACGGCAAGCCCGGTTACACACACTGCACTAGTGGACATAAACAGGGCATCTACGAGTGAGAGTGGTTTGACGGTTGCCATGGGCAATTTCAGAAGCAAGGTTCCTATGCCGATCAATACAGCGAAACTGGTAGCAAAAATAAACGCCGGCTGCATTTTGGAGGAATAAAATCGCTCTACTATAATGCTGTATTCGATTACAAAAAACAGCAGCGTACAAAATCTCAGCCCCACCATGTTTTGAGACAGAATGCGCTCCAGCGGGGTTTCCAATACCAGCACCTTGTATAATATGTAAAGCAAAAACGCGATGAGAAAAAGTACCATCCCCACCTGGCTCCGCCTGGAAAACTTTGCCGGAATCGTCAGCAATTTAATTACGTTCAAAAAAATGAACGCATTTAGCAGGATAAAATAATAAAGTGGAATATGACGATCAAAGAGATTATCATCTTCATAGCCGATATCATAAATGAATGTCAGGATGGCAATCAAACCAACGGCAAGCGAAACAGCCTTTAACGGAAATTGAAGTATTATCGCCTTCACGGCTTTGACCTTCTGGTATTCAAATGAATGACAAAGCTAAATAGAATCCCTTGAAAACGAAATTTCTTGCACTCGAAATCTTTTCATTAGCAAAGAATTAAATGTGTTTTTATTTTGTAAAAACTAGTTTTTCAATTGTATGGAGGTATTTTTTGCCGTTTTTGGATTATTTTTATCCGGACTGCTGTCTAACAGTTACTTGTAAATATTGTTTTTTTGAACCAAAAACACTCGACCATGAGAGTCTCGTCACTAGTTCTATTTATTTTATGTCTGTCTTTTCAGGCATTTGCACAAGAAAAAGTCGATTCCGATGTCAACAAGGTGATCCGCAAACACGGACTGGAACAAAGCCAGGTTATGGACATAGCCAGCTGGATGACCGATGTGTATGGCCCGCGCCTTACCGCCTCACCTATGCTGGACAAAGCCACCGAATGGGCCGTAAAATACCTCAAGGATATGGGCATGCAAAATGTCCATACGGAAGACTGGGGACCTTTCGGACGCGGTTGGGAACTCAAGCATTTTGAGATGCACGCCAGCGCCCCCAATTATTTTCCGATCATAGCCTATCCAAAGGCTTGGTCGCCCAGCACCAAAGGCACCCTTTCCGGTGAAGTAATTTACCTGGATGCGGGCTCTGAAGAAGAACTGGCCCAGTACAAAGGCAAACTGAAAGGCAAATTCGTACTTATGGATACTGCCCGCGTCATCGAGGAATGGTTTGAGGCGCCAGCACAACGCTTTGACTCTGAAGACCTTCTGAAAATGGCTAATGCGCCGGAACCAACGGTCAACCGGTTCAGAAACTTCCGCAGTAATGTAGGTTTCAGCGATGCGCTCTGGAAATTTTTGTACGATGAAAAACCCTTGGCCATCATTGACCGCAGCTACAAAGGTGATCTGGGAACCGTTTTCGTAAGTGGCGCCCGCACACCCGAAGGCCGTGCCTGGGATGAAGGCAAGGAAGTAATTCCGCAGGTGACTATGGGAATTGAATATTACAACCGCATCTTCCGTCTGATGAAAAAAGGCATGCCGGTGAAGCTCGCCATGAATCTGGACGCGGCTTACGCCAATCCGGACAAAAATATGGAACGCAACATCATTGCTGAAATTCCCGGCACCGATCTGAAAGACGAAGTAGTGATGTTTGGCGCGCATTTCGATTCCTGGCATTCGGCCACCGGCGCCACCGATAATGCTGCCGGCTCATCTGTCATGACGGAAGCTGCCCGTATTTTGCTGGAAACCATCAAAGAAACCGGCATCAAGCCGCGCCGCACGCTGCGCCTTGCACTCTGGACGGGTGAAGAGCAGGGCTTGTATGGTTCCCGCGCTTATGCTGAGCAGCATTTCGCAGAAATGGAAAACCGAGATATTAAGTCATTGAAAGCCGAACAAGGCAAGGTTTCCGCCTATTATAACCTGGACAATGGCACCGGTAAAATCCGTGGCGTTTATTTGCAGGGCAATGCAGAAGTAATGCCGATTTTCCGGAGCTGGTTGGATGCTTTCCGCGATCTGGATGCAACTACGCTTACCCTGAGCAACACCGGCGGTACCGATCACCTGGCCTTTGATGGAGTTGGTATTCCAGGCTTTCAGTTCATTCAGGATCCGGTGGCTTATTCTACCCGCACTCACCACTCCAATATGGACAATTGGGATCACCTTATCGGCGACGATCTGAAGCAGGCTGCCACGATCATTGCTTCTTTTGTATGGCACACCGCTCAACGCGATGAAATGCTGCCCCGCAAAAAAATGCAAGTGGATGGCAGCAACAATACTGCAACCGGCGGCTCGAGAAAATAAACCGAAGCTGGTTTCTCACTAAAATTTTAAAAAATCTTCTATAAATCAGTGGCGTTCATTCGTGAGCGCCACTTTTTTTAAATTCAGGATAGAATGAACAAGCGTTTTTTGCGTTTTGAAAGAATACATTAAAAAATGCAGCTATCTATGAACCGGCTATTACTCTTCATTTGTAGTATTTTCTTTGGTGTCATTGGTCATACCCAGGAAATGCTGGACACCATAACTCAGGAAACTTGCGATTGTATTTCCGGAAAGAATCTCGCCAACCTGAATGCGGAAAACCTGAATTTGGTTCTTGGTACTTGTATGATCGAAAGTTTAGGTCGACATGAAAGCGCTATGAAAGAGCTGAACATCAACCTCCACGATGCAGATGGTATGCGCCAGCTTGGTGAAAAGGTCGGGCTGCGCATGGCAACCATTTGCCCTGATATTTTACTGAAAATCGCGGAATTGTCCCAACCTCAGCCCACAACCGACAATGAACTGCTTGGAACGATCGTGCGAACAGGTGGTGAAGAATTCGGTTTTGTCATCGTACGAGATGAGCAGGGACGGGAGCACAAACTGCTGTGGTTACGTTATTTTAAAAACTCCGAACAACTGATCCAGAACCCACAGCAAGTAATCGGAAAACGAGTACGCATCCACTATGAAGCGATTGAATGCTACACTCCCAAAGAACGTGAATATTTTGAACGCAAGGAGATAAAGCGTATGGAATTTCAATAATTTCATCTAAAATTTGGGATAGTGTACCTATTACACACCCCCTTCCTTGGTTGGTTGACAAGATTTGCGTAATTTTCCCAATCCAATGATTTGAAACTAAGCAAACGAAAACATGACCGAGCTCTCCAGTTTTTTTAAGTCTGCTTTTACAGTAGATAATGTCATCTTTGGCTTCGATGAAGGCGACTTAAAAGTGTTGTTGATAAAACGCGGTGAAGAACCCTTTAAAGGAAAATGGGCGCTCCCGGGTTATTTTGTAAATCATGACGAGGAGCTTGATTCCGCCGCAGCTCGCGTCCTGGAAGAATTGACCGGTTTGCACCACGTGTATTTGGAACAAGTAAAGACCTTTGGCAAGGTAGATCGCCATCCAATAGGGCGGGTCATTACCGTTTCTTACTTCTCGCTTATCAAGATTAGCGATTACAGCATCCAGCCGGCGTCCATTGCCAGGAAAGCACAATGGCATTCCATTTCCAAAGTACCCGATCTGGCCTTTGATCACAATGAAATTCTGGATGCCTGCTTCCAGCGTTTAAAATGGCTAGTGCGCGTTCGTCCCGTGGGTTTTGAGCTTTTACCCCCAAAGTTTACCCTCACCGAACTGCAACACCTCTACGAAGCGATCCTGGAGCCGGAAGATGGTTTGGACAAGCGAAATTTCCGCAAGAAAATTCTCTCCATGAACCTTCTGGTGGACCTGGATGAGACACAAGAAGGCGTAGCACATCGCCCGGCCAAGCTCTACCGCTTCGACCCGGAGAAGTATAAAAAATTTCAGGCGGAGGGCTTCAGTTTTGAATTGAAAGAAAGCAAACGAAAAGAGAAGAAAAAGCAATCCAAAATGGAAGCCTAAGCGCCGGATTAAAACACTTTACCTTTTGAGTTTATTAGCTTGATAGTCAACCTATTATTATAGCTTTGTCGATATTCATCCAGCAGATTTTTTAAAACCGTGTCATTGTCCGTGTATTCCAGTAAAAACGTCTTGATGTTGGATGTAGTTGGCTGTTGGTCTACAAATACCTTCCCATCCAGCGGACTGATCGTAAAATGCCCGTAATAGCCCGAGCGATAAGTCGGGGCTTTGCCAAGCGCTTGAACATCGGTGAGAAAATCATTGGCAGCCGCTTCATCTTGCCCTTGCTGGAAAGTCACATAACCCCAGATAGTGTTATCCGGGACTCGAAGCAATTCTTCACGCAGCAAAACGATGCCATCTTCCGATTTCATATCCAGCAGATAACTCTCACTGTTGACACTGAGTAGCCCTTTATTTTCCACCAGACTTTTGAAATCAATATCAAAATTGTAAGTCCCGGAAGGAAGACTCCCTGCATCCACATCTGCTTTTACCGGGGCTTCCCCGGGCACACAATCGGTTGGTTTAATAATGTTATTAAGCGAAATTTTCAGGCGATTGCCAGTTCTGGAAAAGAAATAATCCATACGGTAATTGAGGCAATCTTCATTCTTAATGGATTCAATTTTTACGATCAGGTTTCGGCCGGAAGTTCCATCCAGACGCTCCCATAAGTCTATATAAAACTCATCTTCCACCTTCGGCACGATGATGGGGTCTTTGGGCGAGGCTAATTCGCAACCGGCTATGATTATAAAAATCAACAGCGTACCTACTATCCATTTTGAGCGTTGCAGCATTTTTCTTACAGGATATTTAAGTGCGTAAATTACTATAAAAGTATAACGGGATTTTCAAAGGATATGCTGCTTAAATTACGAAAAGATTTGTAACAAAAATAGGGGGAAGCTCGTCAAAATTACATCCTACTCAAGATAAAATTGCGCAATTGATCGGAAGATACTGACCGTTTGTCCATTAGATTAAAATAACGAACAACCGATTAATAATTTCAATATTTAAATAATCCCGGAATCCCCAAATCACCAATAACAGATAACAGATAACAAGAAATAATGATCCGACTGAAAGAAATCCGCAAGGCATATTCGACCGACTACACCCGGCTCGAAGTACTGAAAGGCATTGATCTGCATATTGAACCCGGCGAAATGGTTGCCATCATGGGCTCCTCCGGCTCTGGCAAGTCCACTTTGCTTAATATTCTTGGGATTCTCGATGATTATGATTCCGGCATCTACACGCTTGACGGCACGCTGATCAAAGACCTTACGCAAACCCAGGCCGCACAGTACCGCAATAAGTTTATCGGCTTTGTTTTTCAATCTTTCAATCTTTTACCATTTAAAACCGCCTGGGAAAATGTGGCGCTGCCGCTTTATTATCAAAAAATAGAACGGAACCAACGCCGGGAAATGGCCCTGGAATACCTGACTCAGGTGGGTTTGGCAGATTGGGCGGAGCACTTGCCCAACCAAATGTCGGGTGGACAGCAGCAACGCGTAGCCATCGCGCGGGCACTCGTCTCGCAACCCAAAGTCATTCTGGCCGACGAACCCACTGGCGCCCTGGATTCCAGTACTTCCTACGAAGTAATGGAAATTTTTAAAAAAGTAAATAGCGAAGGCATTACCGTTATTATTGTTACCCACGAACATGATATTGCGGATATGGCAAAACGTATTATTCGCCTGAAAGACGGAATGATCGAGAATTAAATTTTAATCAATTTCCTTTAGCCAAAAGCAAAAGCTAAATGGTAAATGATTCATGATAAATAATATATAATGTTTGACTTCGATAAATGGTCTGAAATTTTCAACTCTATCCGGCGGCATAAGCTGCGCACGACGCTAACGGCCCTGGGTGTATTTTGGGGTATTTTTATGCTTGTGATTCTGCTGGGCGCAGGAAAGGGCTTGCAAAACGGTGTAGAATATGAATTCCGCGATGATGCCACCAACAGCATCTGGATTCGCCGGGGCACCACTTCTGAGGCTTACAATGGCTTGCCAAAAGGACGACGTATAGAATTTGACAACGACGATTACGATTATCTGTCCAATACTTTCAAGCAAATCGATCATTTGACCGCAAGGTTCTATCTTTCTGGCGATCAGACGGTGGCTTATGGTAAAACTAAACTATCCTTTCCAGTTCGTGCCGTGCATCCTGGGCATAAGTACCTGGAAAACACTATGATGATTGAAGGTCGTTATATTAATGACACCGATCTTCAGGAATTTCGAAAAACGACCGTTCTGGGTCGAGTTGCAAAAGAAGGAATTTTCGGCAAGAAAGAAAAAAATGTAATTGGAAAAGAAATCAGCATTGGCGGCATTGTGTACACCATTGTGGGCATTTATGAAGATACCGGCGGCGAAGACGAAATGCGCGTCATCTACATCCCGGTCACCACCGCTCAAAAGGTTTATTCCGGCACCAAAGAATTGCATCAGCTCATGTTCACCGCGGGCGACGCTTCGGTGGAAGAAATGAAAAAGATCGAAGAGCAGGTCCGCCGCGACTTTGCCGCACGCAAGCAATTCGCTCCCGACGATCAGCGCGCTCTATTCATCACCAACGCAGCCGAGGAATTTCAGCAGTTTCAGAATCTTTTCTGGGCGATCCGCACCTTCGTCTGGTTTGTGGGCATCGGTACGCTGCTGGCGGGTGTCATTGGCGTGAGCAATATTATGTTGATCGTTGTAAAAGATCGCACCAAGGAAATCGGTATTCGCAAAGCCCTGGGCGCTACCCCCTACTCTATTATTTCAATGATCCTGCAGGAAGCGATTTTCATCACCGCCGTCGCAGGATACCTGGGTTTACTGGCGGGCACGGGCGTTATTGCGCTCCTGGGTTCAATGGAAGTCGATTATTTCCGCAATCCGCAGGTGAATTTTGGTGTAGCACTTACGGCTACGATTGTATTGGTAATCGCCGGTGCCCTGGCAGGATTTATGCCGGCAAGACAAGCTGCCCGGATCAATCCGGTGGTAGCGATGAAAAGTGATTAAATAAATCGTTGAGGGCGTTTAGAAGGTTGATAAAGTTGAGTTTGCAGCCCTAAACCTCCTAAGCCCTCTCAACTTACTAAACTTCACCACATGTTCGACAAAGATGTTTGGCAGGAAATATTCGCAACGATGCGCAAGCACAAGCTCCGCACGGCCCTGACTGCGCTTGGCGTGTTCTGGGGAATTTTTATGCTGGTATTTGTGCTGGGCATGGGCAAGGGTTTGGAAAACGGCGTCTTCCGCGGCTTCGACAATCGCGTGAGCAATGCCATGTACGTGTGGTCCATGCGTACTTCGCTGCCTTACAAAGGCTTTCAGCCGGGCCGCTCGATTCGTTTTACCCTCGAGGATATTCTGGCGATCAAAAACAATATTCCTGAAATTCAATACATTGCTCCACGGCACTCCATGCGAGCTTCGCCGGTTTATTACAGGGATAAGGGCGATAACTACGAAATCCGCGGTGAACTGAGCGACATGATCAAGATCGAAGCGCTTCAATTACATGAAGGTCGCTATGTCAATCAAAACGACGTGGACGAAAGCCGCAAAGTTGCCGTCATTGGCAAACGCTTACGAGATGTGTTTTTCGGCGACGAAGATGCCATCGGCAAATATATTCGAATTCGTGGCGTGGAATTTATAGTGGTGGGCGTATTCGGACCGATCCAGATCAAGCCCTGGACCGAGAGCGATCTCGAAGCGGTCGTTATTCCTTTAACCACCATGCAACGCACCTTCGGCACCGGCGATGAAGTCGATTATTTTGTTTGTTCAGCAGATGAAAGCATCCGCATCGGTGAAATAGAACCCCAGGTGCGCGGCTTGCTCAAGCAACGCCACCACATCGCACCCGATGATCCTCAGGGCATCGGCGGATTCAATCTGGAAGAAGAATTCCGCAGCGTGCGTACGCTCTTCAATGGCATTGAGGTTTTCCTCTGGTTTGTGGGCATTGGCACTTTGCTGGCGGGCATCGTGGGCGTAAGCAATATTATGCTGATCGTGGTCAAAGAACGTACCAAGGAAATCGGTATCCGCAAAGCCCTCGGCGCTACGCCGCGCTCTATTATTAATATGATCTTGATGGAATCGGTTTTCATCACCTCATTTTCAGGCTATTTGGGGCTGATCGCGGGCACTTTTGTCATTGGTGGGATCAATTATATCATGATTTCCAACAACTTAGAACCCGATAATTTTTACAACCCGCAAGTCAATCTGACAATTGGTCTGGGTGCAGTGATTTTGCTCATTATTGCCGGCGCCATTGCAGGATTTATCCCGGCTATGCAGGCCTCACGGGTGAATCCGGTAAACGCTTTGAAAGATGAATGATTTAAGTTGAGGGGGTTAGGAGTTGAGGAGGTTAGGAGTTGAGGAGGTTAGGAGTTGAGAAGTTTTAAACACCTCAGCTCCTAAACTCCTCAACGTCACAACGTCACAACTCCTAAACGTCACAACACTTAATAAAATTTAAACCTACAATTCAACAAAAAGCATAAACATGAACAGAGGTTGTCTTATCGGAATTGCCGCTTTTTTGGTCATTGCCTCGATTGGTTTGGGGATTTATTTTTACAACCAAAGCAAGAAAGCACCCGAAAATTTTGCCACGGAAAAGCCCGTCGTTACCGACATTGTGAAGAAAACCGTCGCCACCGGCTCGGTCAAGCCCAGACTGGAAGTGCAAATCAAGCCCCAGGTATCGGGTGTCATTGATGAACTTTACGTCGAAGCCGGCCAATTGGTCACCAAAGGTCAGCCGATCGCCAAAATTCGCCTCATCCCGAGCGAAGTGAACGTCAACTCCGCACAATCCAACGTGGAATTGGCCCGCCTCCGCCTACAGGATGCCCAGCGCGAACTCCAGCGCCAGCGTGAACTCAACAAGAAAAACCTCGATGTGGAAGGCGCCCGCGTCAGCTACGAAAACGCCAAGCGCGAGGAAGAACGCCAGCGCGGTTTGCTCGAAGAGGGCGTCATTTCACAGCAGGAATACAATCGTTTCAAGGTGGACCTCGATTTGCGCAAAGCCGAATACGAAAATACCCAGGTGGCCGCCGGCAATAACCTCCGCCAACTGGAAACCGCGCTCGACATCGCCAAACAGGAGTACCAGGCCGCGATCAATAACCTCCAGCTCCTGCGCGAAGGCGCTGCCCGCAGCTCCAGGCAAGTTGCCAATGTGGTCACTTCCACCATCGAAGGGATGGTGCTCGACGTGCCCGTGGAGGAAGGTACTTCGGTAATCGAACGCAACAACTTCAACGAGGGTACAAGCATCGCCATCGTGGCAGATATGAATTCGCTGATCTTTGAAGGCAAGGTGGACGAAGCCGATGTCGGAAAACTCCGCGAAGGTATGCCGCTGGAACTAACCGTCGGTGCGATTGAAAACGCCAAATTCGACGCCACTTTGGAATTTATTTCCCCGCAAGGAGTGGACGAAGAAGGCACCGTGAAGTTTGAGGTGCGCGCCGCGATCAAACCCACCAAGGAAGTCTTCCTGCGCGCGGGCTACAGCGCCAATGCCGACATTATCCTCGATCGTCGTCAAAACGTGATCGCCATCAAGGAACGCGATGTGATCTTTGAAGACGATACGACTTACATCGAAGTGAAAACCGGCGACCGCGAATTCAAGAAAAAGCCCGTGAAGCTTGGCTTATCCGACGGTATTCTGGTGGAGGTGGTGAGTGGCGTGGATACCACGAGCCAGGTGAGAGTAATGAAGGAATCATAAGTTGTTATTTGCAATATACTTTTAACATGAGTCATCCCTAATTTTTAAAATGCCCCGTTAGGGGCAAAACGTGGGTAGAAAATTATTGTAAACACGGATTTCGCGTGCCGTAGGTACGCATCATAAGGCATACCTACGGCATGCAAATCGGCACAATGGATATTTCTACCGATATTCCGTCCCGATGGGACGAGTACAGCAAAATTCGGGATGACTCATGTTTTTTTACCTAAAATCTAAAGGCAATTCCCAAGCCGACAGACAGATATTTCAAGTCCACATCTGTTGTAACGTTCTCTACTTTTAATTCTCTCGACAAGGATTGATACTTCACACCGGGTTTGATATGCCATTTGTCGCCAAGACCTATGTCTAAACCTACTCCAGCTTGCCAGCCCAGTCCATGACCGGAATCATCGGTGATATCGCCTGCCTTGTTTTCTACTTCGATGTGATTGTAAATACCGCCCCCTCGAATGTAGTAAGCCAGCGAAGACGTACCTATGGGGTGATTGAATTCCAAGCCGAACATGTAACCCGTTTCCTCAAAATCAGCTTCGGCGCCGGCAAAGGATTGATCCGCAGCAAAGCGATTCCAGCCCCAGCCAACGTAAGCGCCCAAATGAGGCATAAAACGGTAATCGAACATTCCTTCTATTCCAAAACCAGTGTTCAAATCGGCATCTCCCAAATCCTGCGTAGCAAAAGCCGCGCCACCGCGTACTTCAAAACCAAACTTGCTCTGTGCCAGCATCGCATGCGTCCCCATCAGCAGCGCAAGCGTGAGCAAAAACGCCATGAACCTTTTCATAATTGGATTATTTTGATTTGATAATGCGCTTAATGTAAGACATCCCACCAAAAAATGCTGTGATGAAGATCAATGTGCAGATATGATTATTATCAGTATGTGAAACAATGGAATTTATTAAATTGATGTTTTTATACTTTTTAAATCTCATTAGGATTTATTCATTCTAATGATTAAAGAATGGATGCGCTTGATTTTGTTTTTGTCAATAGTTCAATTCAAAGGCATTGCGCTTGAGTATTTGTCACTTTTTTTCATCGCCCAAAAAAGTGACCAAAAAACGCTAGGCAAATCAAACTCCTCCGTCGAACAGTGATTTGCCGGCCAGCCGCCACAGATACTACTCCAAATCTATGTCTTTACTCCATAACCTTCTCAACGGATAGCACAGTTTTTACTTAAACCACTCTACCGGTTGTTTAAATCAGGTTCAAAATCTCCCCCATTCCCGTACTCTCTCACTCCATCCTACTGCTTCCCCACCGACAGCACCTTGATCTCCACCCTTCTGTTCAGCGCCTGCTGGGTTTCGTCGCGCGCACGTGGATAGCGCATCTGCCAGTTACCATAGCCTTTGTACACCAATTGAATGGAGTCAATTCCGTTTGTAATCAGGTAATCATAGACGCGTTTGGCGCGGCGCACCGAGAGGTCGTAGTTCCAGCTGTCTTCCGATACGGGCGGCTGGTTGGGCAAATTGATATGCCCGGCGATTTCGATTTGCAGCAGCGGATTCAATCGCATGAATTTCAATAGCTTGGGCAACTCCGGCTCGGAGCGTTTCAGCAGGGTATCCTGATTGCCCACAAAATAAAGATGCTTGAGGTCAATCGCAGCACCCGGCACCAGTGGTTTGAGCGGAATTTCCAGCCTGGGCACTCGCCCGACCACGGCGCGCTGATAAATGGTCTCAAAGAAATGCCCCGGGGCGAAGACGTCCACTCCAAACATCTCTCCGGCAGGTAAGTCGGCAGTGAACGTACCAGTTGTGTCGGTGTAAATCGTGTCGCGGAACTCGCGGGTATGCACAATAACCTCGCCGGAAATTCCTTCTCCGGTGTCGGGATTTACCACTTTGCCGTTGATTTTGATCATTCTCACCTGTTTGAATACTTCCACGGTGGCGCGGCGATTGAGTTGGCGACCGGCATCGGTGTTGTTGGTAGCTACTGGACGGTTTTCACCAAACACACTGGTTTGAAACAGGCTGTCAGAGACGCCAAAGGCGACCAACTTGTCCATCACAGCCTGGGCGCGGCGCTCCGAAAGCTGAAGGTTGGATTCGGGATTGCCTACGGCGTCGGTGTGCGCGGTAATGCGAATGCGAAGCCTGGAGCTGTCGGGCAGGTTTTGAACCAGGTTTTGCAAAGCAGCGTCCGCTTCGGGCCGGATGTCGGCTTTGCCAAAGTCGAAATAGACTTCGATAGCGGTGAGCAAACGCAAAGAATCGAATGGAACCTGCGCAAAGGCGGTATTGCCAATGAGCAAAACCATCGCCAGCAATGGGAATAGTCTGTAAGCCATGTGGAGGGGTTTTAATAATAGAACGTGCTTAGTGGTAAAAAGGTACAAATAAACATTGAAGTAATAAGCTGTTTTTTCGATAACAAAACATGCTATAACGCTAAATAAAATTGAATTGTCGTTTTCAAAAACAGCCGTGTCGTCAAAAACATATGATATGTTCTCAAAGTTTTATCATGTGCCGTTAAAGTTTTATCATATGTTGTCGTCAACATATGATATGTCGTCAATTATGCTTCATTTATTGATCTCATCAAATAAATAATCATTGCAAACACAGAAGGTTTTTTTGACAACAAAGGTATTTTTTTGACGATTTGTACCAATATGAATAACGACACATGATATGTTTTTGACAACACATGATATATTTTTGACAACAAATGATATGCGTTTTACGACATATCATATGTATTTGACAACAAAGGGCTTTATGATGCCGACAACAAATGTTTTTTAGCAAGCACTTCAAAAAACTGCTCCGACATGCAAAACAAGTAAATAAAAGTAAACCTTTTGGGTTTTTATTTACTAAAAATCTGTATTAAGCAATCCTTTTACCTCGTTTCAGACAGGCTATCCGGCGGGATGGTATCCTGAGGTAGCTCCGCTTCTGAATTTCCCTTTACAGCTGGTGCGGGATTAATTCTGGTATCTTCCTCTTGGTTAGAAGAAGTTTGATTAGGCAGCATAAAAATGGCAACCGTTACGATCAGCAAAATACTGGCGGCTGCCGCCATCCAGGTACGGTTACTACGTTTGCGTTGTGGGAGCGTTGGTTGGGGCGACATCGGCACCTCTTTGGCACGCGAAGGCATAACCGGAGCAGGCGCGGGCGGCGCACTTTCCGGTTCAAATATTTCTACATCCGGCAGCACGATGGCATCTACCTCTTCTTCTGCAATAACAACTTCATGGTCTGTATTTGTGCCAACGGCAATTCCGGTAGACTTAAATTCCGACGTGGAAACCGCAGGCGCGGAAGCCTTAATTTCAATCGTTTCCTCCCAGGTGATATTGCGCAGGCGCTCTTTGCCTTGTACGATCTCTATTACGGAAATTTTTAACACCAGCGGGAAAGTACCCGCGATCAAAGGCTTTACGTAGAAAATCCACTCCGAATAATCGCCCTTCTCCACAAACTGTTCCTCGTCCGAAATGGTCCGAATCTCGAAGGGATGCTCGCTGCTTGGATCGATCAGTTCCACCTGCATTACCTCTGCCACGCGGATTTGCTTAATCGTCACATCCTTGTTCAACTCGATATTACGAATAATTGATTCTTGCTCAAAAGCCAGCCGCACGATGCATTTGGTTTCCTGCTGCAACTGCATTTGCTCCGGAATTTTGTACAGTAAGCTGCCCGTGCGTCCACCCGACGCGCCCTGCGGCAGTTCAAAATCTTTGGTTTCCAGCGAGGAAATAAACAGCAACAAATCCACCCGAATCTGATTGTACTCGATTTGCAGCGCCTCGTCACTCAGCAGGTTTTGGATACTTTTCAGGTTAGCGTCGTTGAGTCTGCTCTCGATCAATAGCAGTGCATTGTACTTGGAAGAAAAGTCCGGCAGGTTCTTCTTGAGTTCGGCGATCGTGTCGCCGATGCTTTCGGTGACCAGTTGGCGAAGGTCGGATTTGAGTTTGTCCAGTGTGGCTGCGTCCATAATGCTAAAATTGGAAGTACGAAGTTAGAAGTACAAGGTACGAAGTTTAAAGTACGAGGTACGAAGTTAGAGGTAGGAAGCGGTATTTCAAAATAGAAATGGTTTTTGGTTGAATCTGGGCATTTGTCGTTGGGTAGCCAAGATCCCCGGGCGCTGCGGCAGGGAAAACCCTATCTTAGAGATAATTTTTGAATCAAAAGAAAAAGCTATGAAAACTATTTACTTACCCTTGTGTTTGTTGTACGCCGTTTGCGGTTTTGCGCAGGATTATCTGCCTTTGCCCACTATTAATGCGGAATGGACGGTCTTGCACGAGCAAATCAGCAGTTACGAGCCCAAGTTTTTACACAACTATCACTACGTGCCGCAAGGTGATACGCTGATTAATGGCGAAACATTTGCAAAATTGTACCGCAGCGACGGTCGCGTGTACGACGCCGAAGCAAGTGCGTATATCGGCGCGTATCGTAACGAAGACAACAAAGTGCTTTACGTCGCCAAAGACAGCCTGAACGAAGCCGTTTTGTATGATTTTGAGGTGCAACCGGGCTGGATTCTGGATCGCATTACCGACGACCCCGAAGAAAATACATATTTTCAATTGGAATCCATCGACACCGTGACACTAAGCGATGGCATCGCCAGAAGACGATACAATTTTTATTTGTATTCTGACCTTTGGAGCGGCGAAGACGAACCCGAAGGGCGCTATCATCATTCCTGGATCGAGGGCATGGGCAGCACGAT
Organism: uncultured Saprospiraceae bacterium; assembly: GCA_964523725.1. Lineage (GTDB taxonomy): Bacteria > Bacteroidota > Bacteroidia > Chitinophagales > Saprospiraceae > JADJNW01. The sequence continues at coordinate 4,604 of CAZGAU010000086.1, read as the reverse complement.
CGGCTTCTTCCCTGATCCTTCGGTGTTTTACATGGTGTTTTTACCGGTAGATCCGACCTTCAGTCAGACTTTGCTTTGTTTTCAACACGATGAGACATTATTATACACCGATACTACCTTTTACAAGGGCGAATGCTTTCGGGAGAATATGGTCAACAGTGCGGAGGAGCGCGGCATAGCGCAGGATATCCAGGTTTTTCCCAATCCTTCTGGTGGAATTTTTTATATCGACTTGCCGGAAGGAGCGGAATGCGCACAAATGCGCGTCCTCGACCTGCACGGGCGGTTGGTGCTTACGCAAAACTGTGTAAATAATGTCAATCCGGCATTGGATCTGAGCGATTTGCCAAATGGTCTGTATGTTTTGGAAGTAAAAGACGAGCAAAATGCCCTGCGTTATTGGCAGAAGCTGGTGAAGAAGACCTTATAGCAGACCTTACAGGTTTTGGAAACCTGTAAGGTCTGGCATGAATTACGCGGCTTTCAACTGCCCCAGTTTGGAGCGGGTCAGTTTTTCTTCGGCGTAGGCGCGGGATATTTCAAATTGCTTGATATCTGGTTGAGATGGCAATTCAAACATGGCGTCGGTCATGATGGCTTCGCAGATGGAGCGTAAGCCGCGCGCGCCGAGGTTGAATTCCAGGGCTTTTTCAGCGATGTATTCGAGTGCGTCTTCGGTGAAGGACAATTTGATGCCTTCGATATCGAAGAGTTTTTCGTATTGGCGAACCAGCGAATTTTTAGGCTCGGTCAGGATGCGCTTGAGGGTATCCAGATTAAGCGGATCGAGGTGCGCGAGCACGGGCAAGCGACCGATGAGTTCAGGGATCAGTCCGAACTTGCGAATATCCTGGTGATTGATGTATTGCAGTAAATTATCACGGTCGAAATTCACTTCTTCCGATTTGTAGCCAATTACCTGCGTGTTCACACGGCGGGCAATGACCTTGTCAATGCCGTCGAATGCGCCGCCACAGATAAAGAGAATATTTTCGGTGTTGACTTTCACCAGCTTTTGTTCGGGGTGCTTGCGTCCGCCCTGCGGTGGGACGTTGACTTCGGTACCTTCGAGCATTTTCAGGAGCGCTTGTTGCACACCTTCGCCTGATACGTCGCGCGTGATGGAAGGATTATCGCTCTTGCGGGCGATTTTGTCAATTTCATCGATGTACACGATGCCGCGCTCCGCGGCTGCTACGTCGTAATTGCAAACCTGCAGCAGACGGCTGAGAATGCTTTCTACATCCTCGCCTACGTAGCCTGCTTCGGTAAATACCGTGGCGTCCACGATGGCGAAGGGCACATTGAGCAGCTTAGCGATAGTTTTGGCCAGCAGGGTTTTACCCGTACCGGTTTGACCAACGAACAATATATTGGATTTTTCGATTTCAACTTCGGTATGCTTGGTTTGCTTGAGGCGTTTGTAGTGGTTATACACTGCTACAGACAGTACTTTTTTGGCGTCATCCTGCCCGATCACATATTGATCGAGGTGGGTTTTGATCTGGCGAGGGGTAATATTGTCGGGTAGCACGAAATGACGACCGCCCTTGGGTTCGGCGCGTTTGCGACCATAAAGTTCCTCTTCAATAATTTCGCCGGCTTGTTCCACACAGGCTTCGCAGATGTGGCCTTCGATTCCGGCAATTAAAATCAGTGCCTCAGATTTATC
>CAZGAU010000086.1:0-2832 GCA_964523725.1 uncultured Saprospiraceae bacterium | reverse complement strand
TTATGCGTCTTTCTTGGCTGGATTTTGTTCCAGTACTTCGTCAATCAGTCCGTATTCTTTCGCTTCCCTGGAAGTCATCCAGTTATCGCGATCACAGTCTTTTTCAATTGTTTCGTAAGATTGTCCGGTGTGATGACTCAGAATATTGTACAATTCTCTTTGCTGATCTTTAGCCAACTTCAGGTAAATTTCCATTTCGGTCAACTGGCCCTGCATACCGCCCAGTGGCTGATGAATCATCACCCGGCTATGGTGAAGGCAGGTACGCTTGCCTTTGGTGCCCGCAGCGAGGATCACTGCGCCAAAAGAAGCCGCCATACCGGTGCAAATGGTGCCCACATCCGGGGAAACGAATTGCATGGTATCATAAATACCCAAGCCGGAGAAGACAGAACCGCCCGGGCTGTTGATATAAATCTGAATGTCGCGCTTGGGGTCGGTGGATTGCAGGAAAAGCAATTGCGCCTGCACGACGTTGGCAACATAATCATTAATGGCTACACCAAGAAAAATAATACGATCCATCATCAGGCGGGAGAAAACGTCTAGACCAATGATATTCATCTGGCGCTCTTCGATTACATTGGGTGTAAATGCCTGAATATTAGGAACCGTAGCCATGCTTTTCTCGGCATACTTTTCCAGGTGCATGCTACTCATACCGTGGTGTTTCGTAGCATATTTCATGAATTCATCCTTGTGAAACATAGGTTCGTTTTTTTGAATTGTTACTTATGTTCGTGGCAATCAAAAACTGCAGTTTTTGTGATACACGATTTAATAACACTTCGTTTGTGCTCTGGTTGAATGCGGGTGTTCCCGATCATGGCCAATTGACAAAATTTCGTCAAAACCGCAAATTCAAACTACCAAAGGGAACTTTTTTTATCTAAAAATTATAAACTTCTTTAATACAAAGGTCTCCCAGTCTCAGAAAATTACTCCTCTTCGTCCGACGCCATGACAGCTGACTCTTGCTCTGCCTTTGCTCTGGCGCGAGCTTCGTCGAGCACATTCATAAATGCTTCGCGATCAACGGGTTTTGACACAACGGTTACTACTCCTGTAATAGCATCGCTCAGCCTGTCCACCAACACTTCTTCATAGATATCGTTGACTTGTTTCTGATCCTGCATCAAGCGATCCACTGTGGCATTCACCAATTCCTCATTGCCATAGCCGCCGAAGTAATCACGCACCCGCTGAGCAAAGCCTTCGCGGATGTCCTGTTCGGTGATTTCTACTTCAAATTTCTTGGCGAGCTTGGTACGTAGCAGGGTCCATTGCCAGTTTTTGGCAAAAATGTCGTATTCTTTTTCGATCACCTCATCGGTCAACTTCTCGTTATTGGCTTTCAGCCAACGTTTGAGAAAATCATCGGGCAGCGGAATGTCATTGATCTCCATCAGGCGCTCCTGAATATCGCGGAACAGCAGCGCATCCGCCTGTTTGCTGTAAAATTGCTTGGCATCTTCGCGAATCAGGTCCTTGGCTTCTTCCTCGCTGGTCACTTTGCCTTCGCCAAAAGCTTTGTCAAAAAACTCCTGATTCAAATCCGCCGGCTCATTGCGCGTGGCTTCCATCAGGGTGAGTTCAAATTCCTGCCCTACTTCGGTGTCATGATCATCGTGGTCAAGCTTCAGCAAGTGATGACGGATATAATGATCATCCGGCTCGTCGAAGAGTTCATACACATTGGCATTGATCGTATCGCCCACCTTCTTGGTGAATAGTGATGCTTTGAAATCTTCGTTTTCAATTTCATTGACCATGATACCAAAGTCGGTTTCCAGACCGCCTTCTTTCACCGAGCCGCCATCGAGTTCTTTCGCTTCAAATTTTACAAAATCACCTTCCTGGATGTGTTCTTCCACTTGTACACGCTCACCCACGCGTTTGCGCAAGTTCATCAGATCTTCATCCAGCACGCTTTCGGGCACTTCTACCTCGTAGCGTTCATATTTATCATCAGGAGAAATACCGTTCAGCTCAAAATCAGGTGCAAGCCCGATATCGAATTTAAATTCGTAATCTTCCAGGTTTTTCACATCAAAATCCACATAGCTCTGATCCTTGGAAGGAAGCGGCTGCCCTAGTGTTTCCAGGTTTTGTTCTTCAATATAAGTAAATAACTCGCGGTTGAGCACATTATTAATGACCTCTCCTAGCACCGATCTGCCGTACATTTTGCGCAGTACATTGGCAGGCGTTTTGCCCTTGCGAAAGCCTTTAAGTGCTACATTTTTACGATATTTTTGCAGTTCTTCCTCAAACTGCTGCTCGTAATCTTCTTTCTCTATCGTGATGGTGAGAGTGGTATTTAGTGCATCAATATCCTCTCTTACAATTTTGGACATAAATTTTATAGTTGGTTGTTTATAACAAAAGGATGATACAATATTTGACAGGAAAAAGTTTGCAATCTTACGTTCCGGGTTTCAAAGTTTGAGGTTCTAGGTTCAAGGTTCTAAAGTTTCAGACAAAACGGAAGTTTTCGTCAAATCGGCACAGAAAATGCCCGGTTTAGTATTCGGGACCGCCTGGTATTCAACAAGTTCACCGAGCTGATTGTTATTCAAAATATGAAGTGTGAAATCAAAAGATCGAAAATTTTCAAATCTCAAATCTCACATTTCAGCTTTAAACAGTGCGGGTGGAGGGACTTCCCGACCGCTATCGGGATAAACTTCTCGTCCCGCTCCTTAGTACTTTGTGCGGGTGGAGGGACTTCCCGACCGCTATCGGGATAAACTTCTCGTCCCGCTCCTTAGTACTTTGTGCGGGTGGAGGGACTCGAACCCCCACGCCTTGCGGCACTAGATCCTAAGTCTA
>CAZGAU010000085.1:0-22459 GCA_964523725.1 uncultured Saprospiraceae bacterium | reverse complement strand
ACTTTCCGCAGCCCTGAGTAAACTGCTCGACTTTATGATCGGCGTGCTGATCCTGATCGGATTTATGATCTATTTCCAGTTTGTACCGAGTATATGGGCATTGTTTACGCCGGTATTACTGCTCATCCTCTTGCTCACTTCACTGGGCTTGGGCATGATCCTCTCCGCCATGGCAGTGCAATATCGCGATGTCAAACACGCGGTTACCTTTGTGGTGCAGTTACTGATGTACGCTGCGCCGGTGGTGTATCCCGCTTCCAAAGTCCCACAGGAATACCTGTTCTGGTATGCCCTGAACCCCATGGTGGGTGTGATTGAAGGATTTCGCTCCGCCTTGCTGGGTACGAATCCAATGCCCTGGGATTTGATCTTGGAAGGGGGCGTCGTTGGGTTGTTACTGTTTGTTTTTGGAACGTTCTATTTTCGGAAGATGGAGAAGATTTTTGCGGATGTGGCGTGAGGAGGGGAAATGGGGGGAATGGGTTTAATGGGTGGAACGGGCGAAATGGGGACAATGGGGGAACGGGGTTTGGGGTGATGCCTAAAAAGATAAAAATAAATATGTTCAAAATGCTACCTGCTACCCTCCCTGACTGCCGTCAGGCGAGTTTTCCTGAAGGGACGATCCACGCACGCCAGGTTGCCCTTTTGGAGTTACTATATTCAAACGAATCCAAATCCCCCCCTTAACCCCATTTAACCCATTTAACCCATTTAACCCCTTAAACCCATTTAACCCCTTAAACCCTTTAAACCCTTTAAACCCATTGCACCCTTCAAATGAATTACACCTTCCCATTCGAGAAATTAGAAATCTGGCAGCTATCGAGGAGCCTGGTTGGTAAAGTGTATAAAGCTACCGAGCAGTTTCCAGCTGTGGAAAAGTATGGATTGGTCAGCCAATTAAACCGGGCGGTTGTTTCCGTCGCTTCCAATATCGCCGAAGGTGAGGGACGCATTACCTCAAAAGATAATCTCCGGTTTCTCGGCGTTGCTTGGTCTAGTTTAATGGAAGTCATGAATCAACTTATTTTGGCATACGATTTAGGCTATATTGCCGAAGCTGAGCTCCAGGTTTTGAGAGAAGATATCCGTGTACTGAGTAATAAAATCAATTCGCTTTATAATTATAGGAAACAGAATGGGTAGAATGGGTAGAATGGGTGGAATGGGTGGAACGGGTGGAACGGGTAGAACGGGTGGAATGGGTGGAATGGGTAGAACGGGCTTGAAGGGTTTAATGGGTGGAACGGGTTTATAGGGTAAAACGGGAATTACCCCCATTGTCCCCGTTAACTCCATTTACCCCCATTTACCCCCATTTAACCCCATTTACCCCATTAAACCCATTAAACCAATAAAAATGACCAAAACCGTAATCCAAGTCAACAACCTAAGCAAACGCTACCGTATCGGCTTAAAAGAAAAAAGGCATGATACCTTTGTTGGACAATTGGGTGCCATATTAAAAGCCCCAATCGACAACTTCCGCCAACTCCGCTCCATGAGCAAGTTCGGCGCGGAAGACGAAAGCGTATTCTGGGCTTTGAAGGACATCAACTTTGAGGTAAAAGAAGGTGAAGTGCTCGGCATCATCGGGCACAACGGGGCGGGCAAGAGCACCCTGCTCAAAATACTGAGCCGCATCACCGAGCCGACCAGCGGAGAAATAAAGATCAAAGGGCGCATCGCCGCGCTGCTGGAAGTAGGCACCGGCTTTCACCCCGACCTCACCGGGCGCGAGAATGTATATATGAACGGCACCATCCTGGGCATGACCAAACGCGAGATCGACGCCAAATTCGACGAGATCGTGGACTTCAGCGGCGTGGAAAAATACATCGATACCCCCGTCAAGTTCTACTCTTCCGGCATGAAAGTACGCCTGGGCTTTGCCGTAGCGGCCCACCTGGAGCCGGAAATACTGATCATTGATGAGGTACTGGCGGTGGGGGATGCGGAGTTTCAGCGGAAGTGTTTGGGAAAGATGAAAGATGTTTCCGGACAGGGAAGAACAGTACTATTTGTATCCCATAATATGGCAGCTGTAAATGCGCTATGCGATGAAGCAATGGTACTTAATAAGGGAATAGCAACTTTTAGAGGAATTACAACAGAAGCTGTATCATTCTACCAGCATTCTTTTGGGAGTATGAACGCTGACATAATAGAATGGGCTGAGGAAGAAGCTCCGGGTGACCATCGGGCAAAACTATTAAAAATACAGATCGAACCTCTGACTGGCGAGCATATAAAAATCAGTTCCGGCATTAAACTGGTATTTTATTGTCGTAATTATTCCAAAAACGTCGCATTGGATATTTCTTATAATATTAAAAACCAGGAAGAAGTCTTAATGCTTCATCACGGGCAGGCTGTTGCCAAACCGGAAGACCTGCAACCTGGCATTTACAAATTAGAAGCATCCATTCCTCCTTTTGTCTTAAATGAAGGCGAATACAGACTGGACGTTTGGATGGGCTTGAACGGACTGGAAAGAGTCGGTGATAAAATGGATGATGTGGTCTCCTTTTTTGTGGAAAATGATAAGGTAGATCATATTATCAAGAAATTACCAGGTGTTATCCGCCCTAAAATCAGTTATGCGGCACACTTTGAAGGTGAATATGTCAGTTGATAAACCACATATTATACAATTGCCCAAAATAACCGACCCCCGCGGCAATCTCACTTTTCTTCAACATCCGGAACATTTGCCTTTCCCTATTAAAAGGGTGTTCTGGACCTATGATGTACCGGGTGGCGAGCAACGTGGAGGGCATGCCTATTTTGAACAGGAAGAATTTATCATCGCGCTGAGTGGCAGTTTTGATGTAATCATCACCCATGCAGATGAAACAACTGAGCGATTCTCTTTGAATCGATCTTACTATGGCTTGTATCTACCAGCTAAGACATGGCGGCACATGGAGAATTTTTCGACCAATGCTTTAGCATTACACCTCTCCAGCCATTTGTATGATGAAAATGATTATTTGCGGGATATTCAATCATGGAGAGAGAATTTAGCATGAAAAAAAGCAGTGTCTATGACTGTACCCTCCTTCAACTTCCCAGAATCTCCACTCCAGGGGGCAATATAACCGCCATTAATAATTCTGCTGAAATTCCTTTTGATGTAAAGCGAGTATATTATCTATATGATGTACCTGGCGGAGAAAACAGAGGAGGTCATGCTCATAAAGAGCTTCAACAGGTGATTGTAGCTGCAAGTGGCAGTTTTGATTTGATAGTTGATGATGGACGAACCAAACGAACCTTCCATTTAGCTCGCCCTTACCTTGGAGTTTACATGCCAGCGGGACTTTGGAGAGAATTGGATAATTTCTCATCAGGCTCTATTTGCCTGGTGCTGGCTTCGGAAATTTATTCTGAAATAGATTATATCAGAGACTATAACTATTTTATAAATGAATATAAAAATGGATGAAATAAAAGTTGGACAAGAGGCTGTAATAAAAAAAGCATTCTCAGAAGAAGAAGTTATAACATTTTCTGAATTGAGTGGTGATAGTAATCCAATTCATCTGGATAAAGAATTTGCTGCTAACTCCTTCTTCAAACAGAGAATAGTTCATGGATTTTTATATAGTTCATTAATCAGTTCGTTATTGGGAACAAAACTTCCGGGGCCAGGATCTATTTATTTACATCAAGAAATGAATTTTAAGAAACCAGTGTATTTTGATGAAGAAGTTACTGCAGTTGTAAAAGTAACGGACATAAATCACGAGAAATCACTAGTGTATTTATCAACTCTATGTTATAAAGGTAATTCTGAATTGGTATTGGAAGGAAAAGCGATCATTAAATTAATCAAATAGAAATGAATAATATTCACCCGACAGCCATAATAGATGATCGTGTGGTTTTAGGTAAAAAAAACACCATTTTGCCCTATACGATCATTTATGGACCTACTGAAATTGGAGATAATAATATTATTGGCCCGCACGTAGTAATAGGTACCCCTGGTCAGGACACCAGAAACCCGCGCTATGATAGCTCAAATGCCTTTATAAAAATAGGGAATAGAAATATCATCAGGGAATTCTCTGCTATTCAAAAACCTTGCTATGAAGAAGTTACACTAATTGGTGATGATGTGTTTTTAATGCAAGGTGTACACATACCCCATGATGCACACGTAAGTAATAAAGTGGTTATAACTCCTCTTTGCGTTTTGGCAGGAATTACGCGAATCCTGGAAGGAGCAAATTTAGGAATGGGATGTACAATAAACCAATACAGCATTATTGGTCAATATTCAATTGTTGCTACCGGAGCTGCTGTTATGAAAAATGTCAAACCTTTTTCCAGATATATTCCAAATAAACCAGCAAGTGTAAATCATTATGCTCTCAAAAAGTTTGGTTTTGAAAATTATTCTGATGAAATAATTGAATATGTATTAAATGATGTTAAACCAACTGCTCCCGAAGTGCTGGATATTGTCTCAATCTTTGAAAGTTTACATATAAAATCAGGAAGAGATCTTTATCAATAAAAAAGGATGTTAAAAATTCCCTTTCTCAATTTCACCCCCATGCACACTGCCATCAAATCCGAAATGCAGGCAGCGTTTGAGTCGGTGTACGACAGCTACTGGTACATCATGGGAGAACACCTCACTCGTTTTGAGGAGCAGTACGCGAACTTCAGTAAAACCCGATACGCAGTTGGTGTCAGCAACGGATTAGATGCCTTAACGCTGGCTTTGAAAGCATTGAATATCGGCGCAGGGGATGAAGTAATTGTGCCTTCCAATACTTACATTGCTTCTGTGCTGGCGGTATCACATGTGGGCGCTATGCCTATATTTGTAGAACCGGATAAGAAAACTTATAACATTGATCCCGATAAAATTCCTGCTGCTATCACTGCGCGAACCAAAGCTATTATGCCCGTGCATCTATATGGTCAAGCTTGTGAAATGACTGCGATCATGGACATTGCACAGCAACACGGGCTATACGTGGTAGAAGACAATGCCCAGGCACATGGCGCCGCCTTTAATGGCAAAGATACCGGCAGTTGGGGGCATGTGAATGGCATTAGTTTTTATCCCGGCAAAAATCTGGGCGCGATTGGAGATGCAGGGGCAGTGACCACCAGCGACGAAACGCTCGCAGAGCAGGTTCGTATGTTGCGCAACTACGGATCCAAAATAAAATACGAAAACGAAGTAATCGGCTACAATATGCGCCTGGATGAATTGCAGGCAGCTTTATTATCGGTAAAGCTGCGTCATTTAGAGGAATGGACAAGACAAAGGCAGCAAATTGCCGCCTGGTATGATGAGGCCTTAGCCGGTATAGGCGATCTGATTTTACCGTTTACACATCCGAATGCTACGCATGTATACCATTTGTACGTCGTTCGTACCCCACACCGGAATACCTTGCAGCAATACCTGAAAGATAATGGCATTGGTACTTTGATTCACTATCCGATACCGCCACATTTACAGCAGGCTTATGCGCATTTGGGATACCAGCAAGGAGACTTCCCTATAGCCGAAGAACTGGCAGAGACATGTTTGAGCTTGCCGCTGTGGATAGGGATGGTAAGGGAGGATGTAAAAAATATATCTAATGTGATAAAAGGATATGGAAAACCTAGAGTTTAATAAAAAAGTTTATGAACTATTAAAAAAAGAAATCTTAAATCATCCAAACCCTTCTCTAGAAGATGCTTTTCTAAATAAAATAAAATTCGCCGCAAATTTTGCTTGGAAAAATTTTTGTGGCTTTTTGACAGATTTCGAGATGGAATCGTTCTTACTTGATTTATCTGTTCGTAATAGAATTAATTCTAAAATAAAAGACTATGACAATTCAAAACAAAAGACAGTTTTGCATTATGCAACAACCCTATACGAAACAGGAGGTCATACAAGAGTAATAAAAAACTGGATTGAACAAGATCAATATTCTTCAAATATTTACATCAGCAGCCAGCATTTAGAACTACCTAATTTTATTAAAGATTTGAATATTAATATCCATTTGGATAAGGAAATCAGTTACGTAAAAAAGTTGGAAAACTTTATTAACCTCGTAAACGAGATGAAACCATCTCTATTAATTTTACACAACCATCCTGATGATATTTTGCCTATTTTAGCTAAACCATATTTAACCGGTATCCCTATTCTATTTTTTAATCACGCAGATTTTGTTTTTTCGCTATGTAGTTCCATCGCAGATATTGGCGTTAGCATCAATGAGAACTCTGCAAAAATTAATGAAAGATATAGATTTAATTGCGCAAATTATACTCTTCCCATTTATGTTAATAAGAAATTTATTTTTAAACCTAAAAAAATTAAAAACCATATAAAGATTGTAATTATGGCCAGTGGCTATAAACTGTCTCCTTATAAAGAATGGAATATATTTTCTCTTATCGAGAAACTTGAAGAATCTGAAGTGCCTATGTCATTTAACGTAATAGGAATAGAACCTTCGGTTGGAGCTAAACACATAAAAAATTATAATTCAAAAACAATATTTCATGGGAAAGTAATAAATCCAGAAAGTATTTTACAAGAAGCAAACATGTATATTGAATCCATACCTATTGGAACTGGATTAGGGACATTGGAGGCTATTGCAGCTGGTTGCTTTCCAATATTCAATCCAACTAATTTTTTAATTTATGAAAAAGGAGCCGGTATTAATTTTTTCTCCGAAGAAATTAAATCGGAATATGAAGCTATTGATAGCTTTGAAAAATATCTCAACTTTATAAAAAACAAAATAGAATTATTATACAAAGAAAAGTACCATCAGAATAAATTCGCCGAAGTTCTTTATGATAAAAACAATAAAAACTGGAATTCTAAACTAAATGAATTGTATGAGATCGCTTTGAAAAAAGAAAAAGAAATTAATTACTATGTTATAGAGATTAAAGACAAAATGTCATCCAAAAATTGTATAAGTTTTGCAAATTTATTTTTTTCTTATCCGCATTTATCAATTTTGAAACAGCTCAACGACAAAAATAAATTAAGATACCTAATTCTTTTTTCTAAAAAATTTATTTTCAAACAAAAAAACGTGAGAAAAGCTATCAGAAATACTGCTTCTCTGATTAAATTTTGTTTAGTATTGATTTTAATAAAGTTATCAAGAATAAAAATACAAATCACGCCCTAAAGTATCAAAAATTGAAATTAATGTCCGAACAATATGAGATAATTCAATTTTAGTTCATTTGGTTATTATTCATCAATCAAGAACAGTCAAAGACTCCAAATGATAAGCTTCATCATTCCAACACTTTTAAAGTCTTCCTTTCTCCTTGATTTACTCGATGGTTTAAATAAAGAAGAAACCGTAGGAGAGATTATTTTAATCAATAATGCCGTTTCGCCATTAAACCTCAAGAATAATTTTGAAAAGTTAAAAGTAATTGGTCCGGCAGAAAACCTATTTGTAAACCCTTCTTGGAACCTGGGAGTGAGTCATGCAAAATATGATAAAATAGCTATTTGTAATGATGATATTTTATTTGATTTTTCTAAATTAAAAATTATTGATGAATTTATAAACAAAAAGCTAGGGGTGATAGGAGTATCAAGAGCGGCTTTTGATGATTCTGCTTTAGATCTCCCATTTGCGTTTGTGAAATCATCCGGCAGAAATTGGGGGTTTGGAACTTTAATGTTCATACATAAATCCAATTATAAATGTATACCCAATGACCTTAAGATATGGCATGGTGATGATTATATTTTTTATTGCCAAAAGAATCCGAACTACGTGATTGAGGGCTTTTCTATCCAAACAAAAATGAGTTCTACATCTGGACTACCACAGTTTGAATCAATTAAGAAACTAGATACCCAAATCTATAATAAAAAATATAAACCCAAAGGGAACCTAAAAAATGAAATAAAAAAAAGACTTAAAGCTTTTTTTGTCCATGAAAGAAATTAGTGTAATTATTCCATCCCGAAACAGAAAGCACTATATTGAACAGCTTCTTATCGATCTTAAAGCTCAAACCTTATTAATAAATGAAATTATAGTTGTAGATCAGTCCCATGAGCGCTATAATTTAAAAGATTGTAAATATTTTCATATAAATAGTCTTGGCCCCTCAAAGGCGCGTAATTTTGGAATAAGTAAATCTACAGGAGATATTATCGTATTTCTTGATGATGATATACGAATTGAACCGAACTTCATTGAAGAGTTAGTTACGCCTATCTTGCAACAAAAAACAGAAGTAACATGTGGTGCTATTTGTGATGCAAAAGGTAATTACCAAAGAGATAATATAGGAGTTTGGCACAATGGAGGAAGAGGTAATAGCTGGTTGAAGATACTTACTTCCAATCCAGATCATCCATATACGCAATTTTGTTCCTCCTTTCCTGCTGGTTGTGCAGCTATTAAGAGAGATGTTCTGGAAAAAATAGGCGTTTTTGATGCGTTTTTTGACCCAAATGGCGCTGGTGAAGATCGGGAAATGGCTATCAGATTGCTTAAAAACGGGTATTCCATTTTTTATAATGGTAAAGCACGGATATTTCATTTAGCTGCAAAGATAGGGGGGAGACGTGAATTAGGAAATAGTGGAGCTTTATTAGATGTTAATGTAGGATATATAATAAAAAAACATTTCGGAATTGAGGAGTATAAGAACTATAAAAATTCAATAGTGAATTATAATCTTCGAAAGCTCTTAATAGCATTTAAAACTTTTTCTAATGTAAGAACAAGAATTTCAATGCATTTCTTTTTAAATAGAAAATTTAAAGAGATTGATAGGATTACAACCTTTGGTTGATGTGCGGCTTTCTCGGAGAAATAGGGCATAAACTATCAGAAAAAGAGGTTTTCCTGACCAATCTGAGCCGGAGCCGGCATCGGGGGCCGGATCAACAGGATAGCTGGACGGATGGGGACTACTGCCAGCTGGGTTTCAATCGCCTATCGATTCTGGATTTATCGGAGAACGGGAAACAGCCCTTGCTGAGTCCTTCGGGGCGTTATGCAATGGTGTTTAACGGCGAAATTTATAATTATAAAGCGCTTCAGCAAAAATATGGCATTGCTGATCGTGCACTACGTTCCAGCGCTGATAGTGAAATCCTGGCTCATCTGTTGGATCAATTATCTATTTGCCAACTGGCGCAGGAGCTGAACGGCATGTTCGCCATCGCGGTGTACGACCGCGAGATCCGGAAATTATCCCTGCTCAGGGATTTCGCCGGTATCAAACCACTCTTTTACGGCATCGCTTCAGAAACCGTGGTGTTTGCTTCGCAGTTTGATCAGGTTTTTCATCACCCGGCTTTTCAGGGGCGTCTGGAAGTCGATGCCGCGGGTTTGTATGATTACGCAGCGCTCGGTTATATGGCTGCTCCCCGGACGGTTTTCCGGAATATATACCAATGCCAGCCCGGAGAACTGGTAGAGATTGATGCCCAAAGACAAATAAAACAGCATCGTTTCAGATACTGGCAACCGGAAACGCAGGGAATCCAAAGAGAAGAAGCCCCGGCGGCTTATCAGGAACTGGATGCCCTATTCAGTGAGGTCGTGCGCGACCAATTGGTCGCAGATGTGCCGGTAGGGGTGTTTTTATCCGGGGGTATTGATTCGCCATTAGTAGCAGCCTATGCACAGCAGCACAAGGCGGATATAACTGCTTATACGATCGGTGTAAAGGACAAGGCATTGGATGAATCCGGACAAGCAAGCATTTATGCACAGGCACTGGGCTTACAACACAAGGTAGTCACCTTTGGGGAAGGAGAGTTATTACAATACAACGACCAACATTTCCAGTCGTTGACCGAGCCTTTCGGCGATTACAGCTCTTTACCAACCTACCTGATCACAAAAATTGCGCGAGCAGATAACACCGTAATGCTATCAGGCGATGGCGGGGATGAGTTGTTCTGGGGATATCCCCGGTTTTTGAATGTGGTGCATCATTTCAACTGGTTTCGTTATCCCAAGACCGTGCGCAAAGTCGGTGCAGGATTGCTCCGGCGCACTGGCAGGCGGGTGAGTTATGCGGTCTCCCATGTAGAAAATATCGAGGACTGGATTCTGGGACAGCAAAGCCACAATAATCCTGATTTATTAAAGAAACTTCTGCCAGATTTGACCTATTCTTCTGATGTTCTGGCTTGTTATACACCCGCGGAGGCAATTCAATCTGAAACAACGCTATTGCAATGGCTGCGCTGGAACGAATTTTATGCACATATGCAGCGGGTGCTGGCAAAGGTGGATCGAACCAGCATGGGCAATAGTCTGGAAGTACGGGTACCATTTTTGGATCAAAGGATCATCGATTTTGCCTGGCAACTGAATCCCGGTTTGGGTATTCGGCATCAGAACCCTAAATACCTGTTGAAATATACCTTACAAAAAAAGCTGGGCGCAACTCCAATCAATCAAGCAAAACTAGGTTTTTCGGTACCGGTCCGGGCCTGGCTCCGGCAGGAATTGAAACAGGACGTACAGCAGCATTTGCTCGATATCCCGCTTTTTGGCGAAGTATACTGGAACAAAATGGAACTTGAAAAAAGCCTGAAAGCATTCCTTGAAGAAGATCAGGGCAATGAGTGGGGTATTTGGATTTTGTATGCCTTGCAGAAGTGGGCGCGTAGATACGATTTGACATAATGTGTGGCATCCTCGGCGAAATTTCCTTTAACCATCACCTGAGCGATCAGGAAATTTTCCTGCGGCTCAACCGGCTGGCGGCAAGGCGCGGACCGGACTTCGCGGGCTATGCGCGGGTGGATGCCCACTGCCAGTTGGGGCATAATCGCTTATCCATTCTGGATTTATCGGCGAATGCCAACCAGCCCATCAGCAGCCCTTCGGGGCGGTATCATCTGGTATTCAATGGGGAAATTTACAATCACGAGGAGATAAGGGAACGCCTACCAAAAGGTTTTCACCAATTCAAAGGGAACAGCGATACAGAAACGCTGATTATGGCTTTTGACCACTTCGGAGTAGAACCGGTGGTGGAATGGTGCGACGGGATGTTTGCGCTGGGGGTGTATGACCAAAAAGAGCGGCAACTTTGGCTGGCGCGGGATTTTGCGGGTATCAAGCCTTTGTTTTTTGGTTTGAACGAACAGCGAATCGTGTTTGCCAGTCAGTACGACCAGATCGTGGCGCATCCGGCATTTGCTCAT
The DNA here is from genome assembly GCA_964523725.1 of uncultured Saprospiraceae bacterium. Classification (GTDB taxonomy): domain Bacteria; phylum Bacteroidota; class Bacteroidia; order Chitinophagales; family Saprospiraceae; genus JADJNW01. The sequence continues at coordinate 11,259 of CAZGAU010000085.1, read as the reverse complement.
GAACCGGTGGACCCGGCGGTGTTGAAATTATATCTGGAGCAACATTTTCTGCCGGCTCCGTTTGGCTTATTGCAAGGTACCGGGCAGCTGCACCCGGGCGAGATCATGCGTGTAGATATCGACGGGGGCGTCCAAAGAAGACGGTACTGGGAGCTACCCACAGATACCACGCCTACTATTTTTGAGTGGCAACAGGCGCTGGCATTTCTGGAAGACGCCATTAATGCTGCTACCAAAGCCGAATTGCTGGCGGATGTGCCCCTGGGCGCGTTTTTATCCGGCGGGATTGATTCGCCGCTGGTGTGCTATTTCGCGCAGCAACATACGAGCCATGCGCTCAAGGCATTCTCTATTGGCAGTGATAGCAAAGTGCATGATGAATCGGCGGACGCCAAGACTTACGCCAGTTTGATGGACTTGCAGCATCATCTCGAACATATGCAGGCACAGGAGGCAGCGGATATGTTCTCGGCAGTGTCCAATGCCCTGCACGAGCCAATGGCGGATTTTAGTATTATCCCAACTTATCTGGTCTCTCAGCTGGCGCGACGCGAGGTCACGGTAGCGCTGTCCGGCGATGGCGGCGATGAGTTGTTTTTCGGGTACGAACGCTTCTGGAGCATTGCCAAAAATATCCGCTGGCAGGGTTTGCCCTACGGCGTAAAATACCTGGCTTACGGTACGGATCGGGTATTCGGCAAAAACAGACACGTGAACAGCGGCGTACTGCTACCTTCCCAGGGGCAGGCACACCGGGGTTTGCACAGTCGCTTTCCCGCACAACTGATGGATGCCATAGCTCCGGCTATAAAAAATATACCTGCGCCATCTGATTTTAGGGTGTACGATTACCCGCTGACCGGTAACCTGCCTCAGTTGTTGCGCGACATGCGCCGGGCGGAATTCTACGGGATGATGCAAAAGACCCTGCGCAAGGTGGATTTGGCCAGCATGGAAAATTCGCTGGAAGTGCGGGTTCCCTTGCTCAAAAAGTCCTTTATCGAGGCATCCCTGCAAATTGATCCATTCCTGAGCTATGGCGCCGATCAAAAAAAGCAATTGCTGAAGGATTTGCTGCGACAAAAGCTCCCCCAAAGCCCGATTGACAATCGCAAGCGCGGTTTTACGATCCCGTTGAGTAGCTGGTTGCGACAGCAATTGAAAGAACCAATTGGCGATGTGATCCTTAACCGGAATGATCTGCAGAATTGGGGCTTCGACTGCGAAATGGTGCAAAAGATGTGGCAGGAGCATCAGTCTGGTAACCATGACCATAAGTGGCCGATATTTACACTTTATGCTTTGCTAAAATGGCGGGAACAACTCAGAAAATAAAGATCCTTTACACCATCCCCAATTTTGATACGGCCGGAAGTGGGAAGGCTTTATTAAAAATTGCCCAACGACTCGATCCGGAGCGCTTCGAACCCCATATTTGCTGTATGCACAACCGGGGCGCTTTTTTTAAGGTAGTGGAGCAATCGGGTATTCCGGTGCATTTGTTTCCCTACACCGCCGACATGTCGAAACGGATTAAGGGTTTACAACAGGTATGGCGCATCTCCCGCTTTTTCAGGCAATTAAAACCAGACATTATTCATAGTTTCCATTACGCGCCGGATTATTCGGAAGCCCTGGCCGCCAAACTGGCCGGCATTAAGTGGGTTTATACCAAAAAAAATATGAACTGGGGCGGCTCCTCCAAAAACGGCTGGCGCTTGCGTTCCTGGCTGGCGGATGGCATCATCGCCCAGAATACCGATATGCTCCGCGACTTTTTTCCGGGTTGGCGAAAGGTGACCCTGATACACCGGGGCGTAGATACCAAGGAATTTGCGCCGGCATCGCCCGATCCCAATATTCGGACACAATTGCGCCTTGCGCCCTCAGATCGTTTGATCATTTGCGTCGCTAATTTGGTCCCGGTGAAAGGGATTGAAGTTCTGTTGGAAGCTTTTGATAGCATAAAAGAAATTTTCCCGGATGTAAAACTGGCAATTGTTGGCGACGATGCATCCGCCTATGGTACGCAATTGAAACAAATGGCTGGTCAGATTTCGCAAGAGCGAATATTCTTTACCGGAAAGGTTTTAAATGTGGTGGATTATCTGCGTACAGCGGATATTTTTGTATTGCCGACAAAGTTTAAAGGAGAAGGTTCTCCTTTGGCACTGCTTGAAGCAATGGCGAGTGCCAAATGTGTACTGGCAAGCGATGTTCCAGGGGTAAAAGATCAATTAAGCAATTTCCCTAATTTATTGTTTAAGTCTGGAACCCCAGAGTCGCTTCCTCAAAAATTAATCGCTTTAATCTCTAAGACTGGAGAAGAAAGGACCAGCCTCGGGGAACAGCTTCGACAGGAGGTATTGGTAAGGTTTACCATTGAAAATGAAGTTGAAAAACACGAAGCATTCTATACCCAACTAGAAAAATAATAGGAGAAGATTTTTTTAAGTAGCTTTCAACAAATTTACATGAAAAAAATTTATTTCGAGAACTTTGATGGTTTACGCACTATTGCATTCTTAATGGTGTTTTTTAGCCATACCTGGAGAAATCTTTATTACAGTACCCCCTTTGAATCATTAAATTTTTACTTATCAAAACTATTTGATGTTGGTTCCCTTGGTGTAAATCTTTTTTTTGTTTTAAGCGGATTTCTTATTACTTACTTATTACTGATAGAAAAAAAGGATACAGGAACGATTGATATAAAAAACTTTTACTTTCGACGGATACTGCGTATTTGGCCTGTTTACTTTACGGTTGTTATTGCCGGTATCTTTTTCTTACCACTTTTAATACCTGCTTTACGCGAAGAATTTTTTGCAATATCACCTTCTAGTATAGCACGCTATCTTTTTTTTATGGTCAACTTTGATCATATATTATATGGCATTGACTTTCGATGGGCAAGCGTTCTATGGTCGGTTTCAGTAGAGGAACAGTTTTATTTAATATGGCCTCTTGTCCTGTTAGTAACAAATAAAAAGAATCTTCCTTACGTACTATGGACTTTTATTATAATTTCTTTTTCATATCGCTTTATGCACTTTGGAAGCTATCGAAAGGTCAACTACCATACCATTGCTTGCATGGGAGATTTAGCGATGGGTGCATTCGGGGCTTATATGACTTTTTTTAATGAACAGGCAAAATCATTATTTAGTCGTATTCCAATTGCAATCAATATATCGATTTATATTTTCGGCGCAATCCTATTGATTTTCAGGAATGAAATTTTTTCTGGTCAATATTTAGTGCCTTTTATAGGTCTATTGGGTTCTACTTATTTTTTGTATATCATCCTGGAGCAGTCCTACAATCAATTATCATTTTTTAAGATGGAAAACAGCGTATTTATGACTAACATGGGTAAATATACTTATGGATTGTACTGTTACCATTTTTTTGCGATTTTCTTTGTCAATTTCTTTCGGGGAGTCTTTGGCTTAAACCCAAAGAACACTGGCTATTTTTTATTTGCTTCCCTTTTTGCTTTATTACTAAGTTATATTATAGCGAAAGTAAGTTATTATAAGTTAGAATTACCTTTCTTAAGATTGAAACAAAGATTTAGCTATGTTACAAGATAACATGGTTGATGATACATATGAGATATCAATTATTGAGAAATACCCAATCTATTGGGGAACGAAAGAAAAAATTGCGTATAAGTCCATCTGCACCTTTGCTGCCACCGGTTTTTTCTTAGAGCAGGATACCTGGTACCAGAACCAAATCGCCTTGCAGCCGGCGACTACTTATGAATTTGATGCACAAGGCAATATCCGCTCCGCAAGTCCCTGGTGGCGCTGGCATTACAGCCCCCGGGATATCAGCCTGAAGCAGGCAACCGAGGAGTTTGCCCATCTGTTTGAACGGATCACGGAGGAACAGGTCGGGGACAAACAAGTCATCCTGCCGCTGTCGGGTGGACTCGACAGCCGTACCCAGGCGGCAGCACTGCGCAATCATCCAAATGTGAGGGCTTTTTCCTACGAATTTCCCGGCGGGATTCCGGAAACACGCTTTGCCCGGGCCATCGCGCAGGCCATGGGCTTTGCGTTTGAGGCTTTCACGATACCGCCGGGTTATCTATGGGACAAGATAGACCGGCTGGCGCAGATCAACGGTTGCTATGCCGAATTTACCCACCCGCGCCAGATGGCGTTTATAGACAAGTACCCTGCGATGGGGGATGTATTTTACCTGGGACATTGGGGCGATGTGCTCTTCGATGATATGGGCGTACCCGATGAACTGCCCTTGGAGCAGCAGGTAGAAGTGGTACTAAAAAAAGTGGTGAAACGAGGCGGTCTGGAGCTGGGCAGCGCGCTCTGGCAAGCCTGGGGATTGGAAGGCAACTTCGAAGCATATCTTCGCGACCGGATCGCCGCTTTGTTGCGTGCCATTGATATCGACAATGCCAACGCCCGCATCCGGGCTTTCAAATCCATGTACTGGGCGCCGCGCTGGACGAGTACCAACCTGCAGATATTTGCTGCCGCCCGCCCGATGGCACTGCCTTACTACCATGATGATATGTGTAAATTCATCTGCACGGTACCCGAGCGCTGGCTCGCCGGCCGGCAGATCCAGATCGCGTACCTGAAAATGCGGGCGCCGGAGTTGGCGCGGATCCCATGGCAGGATCATCGCCCGTTTAACCTGTACAATTATCATTGGAATAAAACACCCTGGAACCTGCCCTTCCGGTTTTGGGATAAAGCAAAGCGTACCCTTCAGCAAGTAACCGGCAAAAAACTTGTTCAGCGCAACTGGGAAATCCAGTTCCTGGGGGAAGAAAATGAGCAGCATCTGGAGCGATATCTTTTTGAGAACAAAGCTTTTGCAGAATTCATTCCGAAAGAGCTGGTCCGGGAATTTTACACCCAGTTCAAAACCGGGGATGCGGTTCATTATTCGCATCCGGTGAGTCTGCTGCTGACCCTGGCGGTGTGGTGTCTTTCCAGAGAAAAAGACGCGCCGGCAGCGTCTGGTCTGAGTATGTGATATAAAGATTATTCAACCACTTTGTGGTTGCAGCACAGAGCGTTCTTATTCCCTGCGCTTCGCATGGGGTTAAGCAGGTTTTACCACTGCGTGGTTATTCAGGGTGTCAAGCTCTGGTTTATAAAACCTTCTCATTCCACCGCCTAGTGGTTGCAGCACGAGCTCTTTTTCTAACCACTGCGTGGTTGGTAAGTACAGCTGATCCTGGCTTAAAATTTTTCATTCCACCGTTTTGTGAGTACAGCATCTGGACCTTTCTATCCCGCACTTTGAATAATAACTGGATTCAACCACTTCGTGGTAATCAGATGCGCGAAAAGGTTACCAAGTGCGGATAACCGCGAAGCGGTTTAACTTGAATAACGTCGCGTACAACGCAGTGGAAAGAAAAATACCCCGTAGAAGACCCCTGAAAGGGGTTCAACAATAAAGGATAAAGTATAGATGTCCCTGCGCTTCATGTAGAAAACCGAGCCCGCAAAAGCGGCATGAAACCACATGCGCACACACCCGGCAGTATCGGAGTTTATGATATGAAAGTTATTCAACCACTTCGTGGTTGCAGCACTGGGGGGTTCTTTAACCCCGCGCTTCGCACGAGGTTAATCATATTCAACCACTTCGTGGTTGTGATCCAGGAGGGCTTTTTTTCCCTGCGCTTCGCATGGGGTTAAGCAGGTTTTACCACTGCGTGGTTATTCAGGGTGTCAAGCTCTGGTTTATAAAACCTTCTCATTCCACCGCCTAGTGGTTGCAGCACGAGCTCTTTTTCTAACCACTGCGTGGTTGGTAAGTACAGCTGATCCTGGCTTAAAATTTTTCATTCCACCGTTTTGTGAGTACAGCATCTGGACCTTTCTATCCCGCACTTTGAATAATAACTGGATTCAACCACTTCGTGGTAATCAGATGCGCGAAAAGGTTACCAAGTGCGGATAACCGCGAAGCGGTTTAACTTGAATAACGTCGCGTGCAACGCGGCGAAAAGAAAAAACCCCGGGAAAGAACCCTGAAGGGGTTCAATAAAGCAAGCTACTAAGCACTCAATCATCGTGAGCACCTATACCCAAATTCTTTACCAGATCGTTTTTAGTACCAAATACAGACAACCGGTACTTACGAAAGAGCAGCGTCCTGAACTGTATAAATACATATGGGGGATACTCCAAAACAAAAAATGCCATTTATACCGGATTGGCGGTGTGGAAGATCATATGCATATTGTGACGCACATCCATCCGTCGGTGGCCCTGGCATCTTTGGTGAAAGACATAAAGGTTGCAAGCTCCGGATTTATTAAATCAGCAAATTACTTCCCCGGATTTGAAGGATGGCAGAATGGATACGCGGCATTTACATACGCCATTGAAGCAAAGGATAATTTGATAAATTACGTAAAAAATCAGGAAGCGCATCATGCCCGGAAAACCTTTGTCGAAGAGTTGCAGGAATTACTTCTGGAACATCAGGTCGCTTTTGATGAGCGATACCTGGAATAAGTTGTTCAACCACTTTGTGGTTGCAGCACCGGGGGTTCTTTAACCCCGCGCTTCGCACGAGGTTAATTATATTCAACCACTTTGTGGTTGTGATCCAGGAGAGCTTTTTTCCCCGCGCTTCGCACGGGGTTAAGTAAGTTTAACCGCTGCGTGGTTACTAAGTACAGCCGACCCTGGCTTCGAAATCCTTCGCTTTACATGAAGTTAATCTGATGTAACTTCGTAGTTGTTAGACATGCAAAAAATGGTCATCCCTGATACCCAGATAACCGCAAAGCGGTTTAACCTAAATAACGTCGCGTGCAACACGACGGAAAGGAAAACATCACGAGAAAGAACCCTGAAGGGGCTTAATGAGATTTTACCACCGCGTGGTTATCAGATATATAAAAAGATGACCATCCCCTGGTAACCGCAAAGCGGTTTAACACGAATAACGTCGCGTGCAACACGGCGAAAAGGGAAACACCACGGAAAAGAACCCTGAAAGGTCTTAATGAGATTTTACCACTGCGTGGTTATCAGATATACAAAAAGATGACCATCCCCTGGCAACCGCAAAGCGGTTTAACACGAATAACGTCGCGTGCAACACGGCGAAAAGGGAAACACCACGGAAAAGAACCCTGAAGAGGTTTAATCAGATTTTACCACTGCGTGGTTATCAGATATACAAAAAGGTTACCATCCCCCAAATGACCGCAAAGCGGTTTAATACGAATAACGTCGCGTGAAACGCGGCGGAAAGAAACATACTCTATAGAAGAACCCAGAAGGGGTTCAATCATTTTTCATGAAAATAGCCATCTACGCCGGGGCGATCCCTTCCACTACCTTTATCGAGCATCTGATCAAGGGCGTAGCTGCGTCCGGGCAGGAAGTATATCTGTTTGGGAAACAGCGGAAACGGGTTCGTTACGACCATCCCCATATCCGCATTTACCCGACACCGGATGCTAAACTCGTGGTAGTATTATTTGTCCTTTGGAATCAACTCCGGCTTTGGTTGCAATCACGACAGCAATTTCATCAATTAACACAGCATATCCGGTCGGCAGAACTATCTTCTTCCCAGCGCTGGCGCTTATGGGCGAAGTATTTGCCGGTCGTACTGCATCTGCCGGATATCTTCCACATCCAGTGGGCAAAGGCGACCGAGGAGTGGTTGTTTTTAAAAGATTTATTTGGAGTGAAACTGGTACTGAGCCTGAGGGGCGCCCATATCAATTATTCGCCATTGGCAGATCAATCCTTAGCTGATTCTTATCGACGCGCTTTCCCAAAACTGGATGGTTTTCACGCCGTATCCAGGGCAATTGCGAAGGAAGCAGAATTGTACGATGCTGATCCGGATAAAATACAGGTTGTATATTCCGGCATTGATGCTCACGATACCAAGTTGTTTGAAAAGAAAAATTACAACCTAAGACAACCACTGCAATTGTTATCAGTAGGTCGCTGGCATTGGAAAAAAGGCTATCACTACGCATTGGATGCCCTGCGGATCTTATTGGATGAAGGACATGAGTTGCATTATACGATTATAGCCGGAAATCCCCCCGAGGAAATTTTGTACCAGTTGCACGAACTGGAATTGCAAGCGAATGTAACGCTCATCGATCAATTGCCGCAGCAAGAGGCCTTTGAATACATGCAGCAGGCAGATGTATTGTTACTGCCCAGCATGGAAGAAGGCATTGCCAATGTGGTGCTGGAAGCGATGGCGATCGGATTACCGGTGCTCAGCAGCGATTGCGGCGGGATGGAGGAAGTAATTCAACATAAGGTAAATGGATTCTTGTTTGCAAACCGGAATACAGATGACCTGATGGAAAACATTATTCAATTCCTACAGTTAACCCCTGCCGAAAGAGCTGTAATGGCGACAAAGGCTAGGAAAAAGGTACATCAGCAGCACCTTTTGCAGCAGATGGTAACGAATATGCTGCATTTGTATCAATTGAATGGATGTAAGATTAATGCCCTCGAAAAAAGTTTCCGTAGTAACCGAGAATTTTAGCATAATTATTTAACGATGAAGAAGCAAAAGTTTGATGCGACTTATTTCCCAAAATTTGATCAATTAACATTAATAGAGCGATTTTTTCTTAAGACTTGTTGTTACTTTCCTCCCAAGAAAAGAAGAGAAAAGAATTTAATTGAAATCAAGTCTATTGAAGTTTTTCAAAAGAATCTGGAATCAGCGTTCGGAAAAAACTTTTGGAATTTTATTAATGGTAAGAGAATATTAGATTTTGGATGCGGTGAAGGATGGTATGTATTAGGGATGGCTTCAAAATGTAATTGTATTGCGGAAGGTATAGACATTTTATCAAACTTTAGAACAGCCGAAGCAGAGGCTACAAAAAAAGGAATCAAAAATGTTAATTTTCATTTAGGTTTATCAACTGTTCTTGACGATGAATCATTCGACGTAATTATTTCCCATGATTCTTTCGAGCATTTTGAAGACCCTGAGTTTATACTGTCCGAAATGGTAAGACTCACTAAACCAGGAGGAAGTATTTTAATCAAATTTGGGCCAACATGGATGGGGCCATATGGAAGGCATATGGGGGGAACAATCCGTAAAGATCGGCCCTGGGTACATTTATTATTTCCTGAAAAAGTTATAATGAGATGCCATTCAGTATATCATAATAAAGAGGTTTTATTCGAAAAATACAGTGATTTGGACGGTGGTCTTAATAAAATGACCATTAGTAAATTTAAGCGAATTCTTAAAAGAAACACCAAAATTAAAATTGAAGAAATAGATAGCGCGATGTGGTTAAGATTGAATGTTTTTAAACATATCCCTTTTTTAAAAGAGCTATTTGCAAGTAGTGCTTATGCAAAATGTATAAGAGTTTGAAAATTGGTATAGCGTTGCCAGCACTGCCGGGATACTCTGAGACGTTCTTTCGCTCCAAGATTAGAGGATTAGCGGCGCAGGGACACGAAGTGGTGCTGTTTGTCGGGAGTGGAAAGACCATCAAAACCGATTTGCCTTGCCGGATAAAAGTTCAAGGTTCGGTCAATTCACTTCTGCTATTAAATATAATTCAGGTATTATGGGCTTTTGCCCAATCCTGGTTACGATATCCTCACATTACACAAAAATACATCACCCTGGAAAAACAGTCCGGTGCCGGTTGGGGAGCTATTCTGAAGCGTTTATATCTTAACAAACATATCTTATCCGAACAAAAACTGGACTGGCTGCACTTCGGCTTTGCGACGATGGCACTGGAACGAGAAAATGTAGCAAACGCCCTAAAGGCAAAAGCTGCCGTCAGCTTTCGGGGTTACGATATCAGCATTTATCCATTAAAACACCCCGGTTGCTATCAGTTGCTTTGGCAAAAGCTCGATCGGGTACATACCATTTCGGATGACCTGCTGCAAGTCGCTTATCAGCTCGGGTTGCCTCAATCCATTCCCGTTCAAAAAATCACACCGGCGATTGATACGAATTACTTTCAGCGCATGACACCCCCAAAGCCATTTCCGGTCAATCGGGATCGTCCCCTGCAACTACTAACGGTCGGACGCTTGCACTGGAAGAAAGGATTGGAATACACCCTACAGGCTTTAGCAATGCTCAAAGACTGTGGAATAGAATTCAGATATACCCTCATCGGCGAGGGGAAGGAATACGAACGACTGGTCTTTGCCGCACATCAACTGGGCATTGGGGCGCAGGTGCATTTTGCCGGCAGGGTGCCGCACGAACAGGTTAAAAGCTACTACGAGCAAGCGGATATTTACCTACAATACAGCATCCAGGAAGGTTTTTGCAACGCGGTATTAGAGGCGCAATCCATTGGCTTATTGTGTATCGTCTCCGATGCAGAAGGGCTCCCCGAAAACGTCCTGCATGAACAAAGCGGCTGGGTGGTGCCCAAACGGCAACCGCAGCAATTGGCACAGCAGATACAGCAAGTGTTGCAAATGGATGAAAAAAGCCTGAACGAAATTCGGCAATTCGCCATGCAGCGGGTACGGGAAGAATTTAATCTGGAAAAACAGCAGCGGGAATTTTTATTATTTTATGGTTGAACTGGGGAAATCGGTGGAACTGGTTGAACTGGGGAAATCGGGGAAACTGGTGGAACTGGTAGAAATGGAAACCCAGTTTACCCAATTAACCCGATTACACCAATTTACCCAATTTACCCAAAATAAACAATGACCACCCTCTACACCACCCCCACCCACTACGATCCCGCCCACCGGGGCGATCTGATCGATCTGCTCAAACCCTTCTGGGGTAAGGGCGATGGCTTCAGCGATGCGGATCGGGTAGCGATGTACGGCATCTCCGAGCAGGAGATTCGGTTTACCGGGGATATCCAGGATGCCGAGCTGGTGGTACTGCCCATGTCCTGGAATTATTATCACCGGGAAGGGAAATTACAGCTGGCAAAAGATTTGATTGCCGAAGCGGCGACTGCCGGTAAGCGAGTCCTTTCCTGGACGGGTGGTGATTTTGGCGTGAAAGTGCCCCATTTTGACAACCTGATCGTATTGCGGCAAAGCGGCTACCGCTCCAGATTGCCCGATTACCATCGGGGGATGCCGGTATTTATCGGCGATCCGCTGCAACGCTTTTACAATCGGGAAGAAATATTCCTGCGGGAGAAGCAAGAGAAACCGGTCATCGGGTTCTGTGGACAATCTAAAGGCAACTGGCAAAAATATCTGGTGGATGTGGTTCGCACCTCTTTACGGAATATAAAAT